>NZ_JASCPM010000110.1:0-1379 GCF_029960215.1 Pseudomonas sp. PS01301
GGCAGAGCCCGCTCCCACAGGGTGATGTCCGAACGCTTAACCTTGTGGGAGCGGGCTCTGCCCGCGAAGAGGCCCCCCTGACACCCCACGAAGCAAGAGGACCCAGCAGTGCGCTCTATCCCCGTCATCATCATCGGCGCCGGCGCCGCCGGTCTCATGTGTGCCCTGAGCGCCGCACAGCGAGGCCGTGAAGTGCTGCTGATCGACCACGCCAACAAGCCAGGCAAGAAGATCCTCATGTCCGGCGGCGGTCGCTGCAACTTCACCAACATGTACACCGAACCTGCCAACTTCCTCTCGCAGAACCCGCATTTCTGCAAGTCGGCCCTGGCCCGCTACACCCAATGGGATTTCATCGCCCTGGTGGCCAAGCACGGCGTGCCCTATCACGAGAAGAAACTGGGCCAACTGTTCTGCGACAACAAGTCCAGCGACATCCTTGGCCTGCTCCTGGCCGAGTGTGAAAGCGCAGGGGTCGAGCTGCGCATGGACACCTCGGTGCAGGCCATCGAGAAAACCGCCGAAGGCTATCGCTTGCAGACGTCAATGGGGCCGTTGGCGTGCCAGTCCTTGGTGGTGGCCACCGGTGGCCTGTCGATTCCGACCCTGGGCGCCACCGGCTTCGGCTACCAGATCGCTCGCCAGTTCGGCCACAGCATCCTGCCCACCCGCGCCGGCCTGGTACCGTTCACCATCACCGACCAGCTCAAAGAGATCTGCGCCGAGCTGTCCGGGACTTCGGTGGATTGCCTGGTGAGCTGCAACGATCAGGCGTTTCGCGAGAACCTGCTGTTCACCCATCGGGGCCTGAGCGGCCCGGCGATCTTGCAGATTTCCTCGTTCTGGCAGCCTGGCGACAGCGTCGAGATCAACCTGCTGCCCGATCACGATGCACTGGCCTGGTTGCAGCAACAACAGGCCGAACGACCCAATTCGGAGCTCAAGACCCTGCTGGGTGAAGTCTTCACCAAGAAAATGGCTAACCTGCTGGCCGAGCACTGGTTCGTGTCCAAGCCGATGAAGCAGTACACCCCGGCCGAGCTGCAGGCGGTGGCGAACGCGTTGGGCGCCTGGCAACTGGTGCCCGCCGGCACCGAAGGCTATCGCACTGCCGAGGTGACCCTGGGCGGGGTCGATACCCGCGAGGTATCGTCCAAGACGATGGAATCGTTGAAGAGCCCGGGTCTGTATTTCATCGGCGAAGTGCTCGACGTCAGCGGGCATCTGGGCGGGTTCAATTTCCAGTGGGCCTGGGCCTCGGGTTACGCGGCAGCGCAGTACGTGTAGCACGACGCCAGTGCGCAGCGCCCCCGGACGCGGCTCGCGCCGCTGCTACAGAGTCCCCACACCCCATCGATCCGCCACCGCCCCTGTAGCAG
>NZ_JASCPM010000111.1:0-1294 GCF_029960215.1 Pseudomonas sp. PS01301
CCTGTAGATACTCTGTTACCGGTCAAGCTTTCGCGAGATGTTTTTCGCTGAAAAGCTTGGCCGTATCGAAGTCTGTACCGGTTCGGATGCAGGCCCAAAGTCCGGTCAGGTATTTACGCATGACTGCGCCTATCGCCTGCATTTTCTTCTTCCCTCGGCTCACGAGGGCTTCGTAAAACGCCTTCACGTAGCGATCGCAGCGTATTGCACTGAGCGCCGGCATGAACATCGCGGTGCGCAGATAGGCGTTGCCACACTTGCTCATCCGTCCTGGCTTGTCGACGCTTGTGCCTGATTGCGCAAGGCGCACATCCAGACCAGCATGCCGACTAACCTGTGACGACTTCAAAGTTTCAGGCAACAAGGTGAGCTCTGCCAACACGGCAAATGTAGAGGCGTCTCCCATGCCAGGCGCCGCCAGCATGTGCTTGAACTGAGCACTGAGCTCGGGGCACTTTTCAATCAAATCACGTCCTGCCTGCCTGAAGCGTTCTATGCGGCGGTCGAACGCGGCGATCGCTTCTTCCTCGTCTTCGATCAGCAGAACGCTACTGGTCTGCGTTGCCATCAGCGCGTGCAGCTCGTTTTTGGCACGTGTTCTGTGCCCTGTCAGTCGATTGATGTGGCGCCCGATGGCCCGCAGTTCCAGCTGTATTTCAGTGGGAGGGGTCCAAAGGCGAGGTGTCATTCGCTCGCCATATTCAGCCAGCAACTGGGCATCGAGGGCATCGGTTTTGCTGTTCTTAAGCATGAGTTTGGCGAAGTTATGGAAGCTTTTGGGGTTGATGACAGATACCGGCAAACCTGCCGCCGTCAGCGCCATGGCCAAGTCCAGATAGTAGATACCGGTGGCCTCCATAACGATGGAGTCAGGCTTGAGAGCCAGCAGCTTTTTGACCGCTAGCTTGTGTCCTTTTGGGGTCTGCTCGATATTCCAGGAGCCTGCAGGTTTGCTGTGCGCGCGCCAGGCCATGGCAGTGTTGCGAGAACCTATATCCAAGCCGACATGAATGCTCATGCTTTTAACTCCAAGAAAACTAGGTGAAAATGGCTCCTGGTTCCCCTGACCTCGAACTTCATGCCGCTACAACCTTGTAATGCGAAGTCCGACTTGTCGGCTTCTCGATACTCTTCGTGGTGGACAATGAGGCGGGGGAGCCTCTCTACAGACGAGGTCAGGAGCAAGTCCTGCCTTAAGCAGCGATCGGCATCCCCCAGAAACACATTTTTGTGAGTACACGAGCAAGAATAATGATTCTTGCCGAGTGCGGGCACAACATACAAGCAGCGGCGC
>NZ_JASCPM010000112.1:0-1222 GCF_029960215.1 Pseudomonas sp. PS01301
AAGGTGATACCCGTAGCTTCGGTACCTGGTTTGAGCCCCGTTACATCTTCCGCGCAGGCCGACTCGACTAGTGAGCTATTACGCTTTCTTTAAAGGGTGGCTGCTTCTAAGCCAACCTCCTAGCTGTCTAAGCCTTCCCACATCGTTTCCCACTTAACCAGGATTTTGGGACCTTAGCTGACGGTCTGGGTTGTTTCCCTTTTCACGACGGACGTTAGCACCCGCCGTGTGTCTCCCATGCTCGGCACTTGTAGGTATTCGGAGTTTGCATCGGTTTGGTAAGTCGGGATGACCCCCTAGCCGAAACAGTGCTCTACCCCCTACAGTGATACATGAGGCGCTACCTAAATAGCTTTCGAGGAGAACCAGCTATCTCCGAGCTTGATTAGCCTTTCACTCCGATCCACAGGTCATCCGCTAACTTTTCAACGGTAGTCGGTTCGGTCCTCCAGTCAGTGTTACCTAACCTTCAACCTGCCCATGGATAGATCGCCCGGTTTCGGGTCTATACCCAGCGACTAAACGCCCTATTAAGACTCGCTTTCGCTACGCCTCCCCTATTCGGTTAAGCTCGCCACTGAATATAAGTCGCTGACCCATTATACAAAAGGTACGCAGTCACAGAACGAAGTCTGCTCCCACTGCTTGTACGCATACGGTTTCAGGATCTATTTCACTCCCCTCTCCGGGGTTCTTTTCGCCTTTCCCTCACGGTACTAGTTCACTATCGGTCAGTCAGTAGTATTTAGCCTTGGAGGATGGTCCCCCCATATTCAGACAAGGTTTCTCGTGCCCCGTCCTACTCGATTTCATTGACAAGAGATTTTCGCGTACAGGGCTATCACCCACTATGGCCGCACTTTCCAGAGCGTTCCGCTAATCTCAAATCAACTTAAGGGCTGGTCCCCGTTCGCTCGCCACTACTAAGGGAATCTCGGTTGATTTCTTTTCCTCAGGGTACTTAGATGTTTCAGTTCCCCTGGTTCGCCTCGCATGCCTATGTATTCAGCATGAGATAACTGTCTTATGACAGCTGGGTTCCCCCATTCAGACATCTCCGGATCACAGTCTGTTTGCCGACTCCCCGAAGCTTTTCGCAGGCTACCACGTCTTTCATCGCCTCTGACTGCCAAGGCATCCACCGTATGCGCTTCTTCACTTGACCATATAACCCCAAGCAATCTGGTTATACTGTGAAGACGACATTCGCCGAAAATTCGCA
>NZ_JASCPM010000113.1:0-1146 GCF_029960215.1 Pseudomonas sp. PS01301
GGAAACTGGAGTTTGGGTCTGACGGGGCTTGCAACAGGTGCTCACTCGTTGACGGCCCATGCGCTCCAGGGGACCGGGGAAACCTCTGAGCCGCGTACGTTCACCATTGTCCCTCGACAAGC
This sequence comes from Pseudomonas sp. PS01301, assembly GCF_029960215.1. Classification (NCBI taxonomy): domain Bacteria; kingdom Pseudomonadati; phylum Pseudomonadota; class Gammaproteobacteria; order Pseudomonadales; family Pseudomonadaceae; genus Pseudomonas; species Pseudomonas sp. PS01301. Next base: position 123 of record NZ_JASCPM010000113.1, read on the forward strand.
AAGGTAGTCGCTTATCCGGTCGCTGCCCAACCAGCGACCGGGTGTGGCAGCCAAGCCTATTTCAATGCTCCACTTTCTGAGGTAATGCAGTGTGAAAAATCCACCCCTTTGGCTAGTACACGTTATTCGCAGAGCCAATCACAGTAGCGTTCCCACCGATCTGACCCTATCAGATGCCTTGCTGCCTGGACCTACTTTCAGTTCGGTGTTGAAACGTGGCGATGTGCTCGATCCTGCCGATCTCATCACTGGAGGCATAACCGCCACGGTTAAGGTGGACTCCTCGTTGTATGTGGGCGGTAAAGCTCGGCTGCATTGGGAGGGCTCCAGCAGCACCATCAACCCGCCATTGGAGCTTCCGATCGATGCGGTGGGTGATCTGAGTTTTTGGCTGGACAAGACGCCTTACGTGGATCCCAACCTTAATGGTTTGCTCCATGTCTGGTATGAATTGATTCCCCCGACAGGCGCCACAGCTGTCTCGGAAAGCTTATTGATATCAGTGCAGGATGCCACGAGCGAAACCTGGCTTGCGCCTGAAATTCACGACCATACCGGATCGCCGGTCACCTCATGGAGCCCTGTCAAACCTGGCACCACCCAAACCAATATCGCGCGCTTCGTGCTGCGCGATGCACGGTTGAAAGTGAACGATACGGTGGCACCTCTCTGGCTTTTTTCAGATGGGGAAAGTCTGGGCTTGAGTACGATTCATGTCACCACAGCGGGAGAGGCCCGAGCAGAAATCCCGACCAGCGTGTTGACGCCATCACTGGGCAAGGCGGTGCAAGTGTGCTACCTGCCCATCCTGGCGGACGGGCCTGGTCCCTTGTCCGAAATGTTGAGCCTTCAAGTGGAGGCTTTGCCGGCTACGGCGCTGAGCGAGTTGATCATCGAACAGGCTGCCAATAGCGGCGCTGGACCTGAGCTCGACGTTGACAGCCTCACCGGCGATGCCACCGTACGTGTTGGTCAATGGCCGTTGATTGCGCAACGACAGTCGGTGTGGCTGACATTGTCGGGT
>NZ_JASCPM010000115.1:0-838 GCF_029960215.1 Pseudomonas sp. PS01301
CGCAGGCTACCACGTCTTTCATCGCCTCTGACTGCCAAGGCATCCACCGTATGCGCTTCTTCACTTGACCATATAACCCCAAGCAATCTGGTTATACTGTGAAGACGACATTCGCCGAAAATTCGCATTTACTCAAAGAGCAACTCACAAATTTACCTTAGCCTGAACCTACACCAGTGAAAGTGTCTGTCCAGTCTATCTTTCTATCACATACCCAAATTTTTAAAGAACGATCTAATCAAAGACTAGAAATCAACATTCACCATCATCTTGATGGAATGCTCATTTCTAAGCTCTAACACAAAAGCAGTGGTGGTGGAGCCAAGCGGGATCGAACCGCTGACCTCCTGCGTGCAAGGCAGGCGCTCTCCCAGCTGAGCTATGGCCCCGTATTTCTACAGGCGTTTCCCACACAAAATTGGTGGGTCTGGGCAGATTCGAACTGCCGACCTCACCCTTATCAGGGGTGCGCTCTAACCAACTGAGCTACAGACCCAATTTCGAGCTTGTAGCCGTTAGCGTGAGCTATCAGCTTGGAGCATAAAGCTGCTTCTATCGTCTTCTTCAATGAATCAAGCAATTCGTGTGGGAGCTCATGAGCCAGCTGTTGTCGTCGATTAAGGAGGTGATCCAGCCGCAGGTTCCCCTACGGCTACCTTGTTACGACTTCACCCCAGTCATGAATCACACCGTGGTAACCGTCCTCCCGAAGGTTAGACTAGCTACTTCTGGTGCAACCCACTCCCATGGTGTGACGGGCGGTGTGTACAAGGCCCGGGAACGTATTCACCGCGACATTCTGATTCGCGATTACTAGCGATTCCGACTTCACGCAGTC
>NZ_JASCPM010000116.1:0-720 GCF_029960215.1 Pseudomonas sp. PS01301
GGCTCGCGCCGCTGCTACAACGGCCTCATCCGCCACACCCCTCGCGTCCTGACGCGGCGCGCGCGGTGGCTACGCCTCCAAACACCACAATCCCCTGTAGCAGCGGCGCGAGCCGTGTCCGGGTCCACCGCCGCCCCACCGAACGCACCGCAATCTTCTCAAACGCGGCCCGGGCGCCTGACTCCTGCACATTCGATGAACTGGGTTATGCTTGCCCCATCCTCGTCCGTTCGGAGCCACCATGTCCGTCGTCCGCCTGATACTGCCCGCCAGCCTCACCTTGCTTACGGCCTGCGCCCAGCAACCACGGCATAACATCGAACTGGAAGACCAGAGCCAGTGCCCGGTTGCCCTCAGCGTCGGCCAGACCATCACGCTGCAATTGCCCACCAACCCCAGCACCGGCTACCGCTGGCTGGTACAGAACCCCGGTGCCAGCGTCCTGCGCAGCCTGGGCCCGGAGGTCTACAGTAGCGCTCGGGAAACAGGCGTGGTCGGTGCCGCCGGGCAATCCACCTGGCGCTTCCAGGCACGCGCGCCAGGTGATGGCCACCTGATGCTGGTACTGCAACAACCCTGGGCCCCGGAAGTCCCGCCCGCTGAAACCTTCAGCTGCGACATCACCGTCAAGTAGCCTGTAGGAGCGGTCATCGGCCGCGAACGAGCCACCTCGGTACCGCTTTCACCCCGCGATATTCCTTCGCGGCCGATGACCGCTCC
>NZ_JASCPM010000117.1:0-708 GCF_029960215.1 Pseudomonas sp. PS01301
CTGCTACAGGGATCGTGGTATGCCCCTGTAGCACCGGCGCAAGCCGCGTCGGCGGTGCATGGGATCCGCCCGATAAAACGCGTCCAATCCGAAATATGCATGCGTCATTCACTATCAACGTTACCGATGGTGACGCCCGACAACGGTGCCCAAGCTCGCGAAAATCCCCGCGCTGGTGCACTGAAACCCTCGATCTAGAGCCCTCGCGGCAAAACATCATTTTCGTTGATTGTTACCATTGCCTTTATGAACTTTTCTATCGAATTTCAAAGAGTAGCATTGGCTCTGTACCCAATTTCTGCCCTCCCAAGGAGCGCCTACATCATGAAACGCCAATTGCTGCTTTCCCTGACCCTGTCCGTCCTCGCTGCCAACGCTTTCGCCATGCCAGCTGCGGATCAAAGTGTTTCCGCCGAGCTTCGCTCCAGCGCTGCCAGCTACAGCCAGCCCTACCTGGCCGAAGATGGCTCGGACCGTACCCCACAAGGCACTGTCGCCGAGAACGGTTCGGACCGCACCCCTCAGGCCACCTTCGCTGAAGACGGTTCGGATCGCACCCCACAAGGCACCTTCGCCGAGAACGGTTCCGATCGCACCCCTCAGGCCACCTTCGCTGAAGACGGCTCGGATCGCACCCCACAAGGCACCTTCGCCGAGAACGGGTCCGATCGCAGCCCGCAGGCCACCTACCCTGCAGACGGATCCGAA
>NZ_JASCPM010000118.1:0-630 GCF_029960215.1 Pseudomonas sp. PS01301
CAACTTAACAAACCACCTACGCGCGCTTTACGCCCAGTAATTCCGATTAACGCTTGCACCCTCTGTATTACCGCGGCTGCTGGCACAGAGTTAGCCGGTGCTTATTCTGTCGGTAACGTCAAGACAGCAAGGTATTCGCTGACTGCCCTTCCTCCCAACTTAAAGTGCTTTACAATCCGAAGACCTTCTTCACACACGCGGCATGGCTGGATCAGGCTTTCGCCCATTGTCCAATATTCCCCACTGCTGCCTCCCGTAGGAGTCTGGACCGTGTCTCAGTTCCAGTGTGACTGATCATCCTCTCAGACCAGTTACGGATCGTCGCCTTGGTGAGCCATTACCTCACCAACTAGCTAATCCGACCTAGGCTCATCTGATAGCGCAAGGCCCGAAGGTCCCCTGCTTTCTCCCGTAGGACGTATGCGGTATTAGCGTTCCTTTCGAAACGTTGTCCCCCACTACCAGGCAGATTCCTAGGCATTACTCACCCGTCCGCCGCTGAATCAGGAAGCAAGCTTCCTTCAACCGCTCGACTTGCATGTGTTAGGCCTGCCGCCAGCGTTCAATCTGAGCCATGATCAAACTCTTCAGTTCAATACTGCAATCGGGTTTTGAGAAAACCCTATAAAC
>NZ_JASCPM010000119.1:0-579 GCF_029960215.1 Pseudomonas sp. PS01301
ATGACTGGGGTGAAGTCGTAACAAGGTAGCCGTAGGGGAACCTGCGGCTGGATCACCTCCTTAATCGACGACAACAGCTGGCTCATGAGCTCCCACACGAATTGCTTGATTCATTGAAGAAGACGATTGGGTCTGTAGCTCAGTTGGTTAGAGCGCACCCCTGATAAGGGTGAGGTCGGCAGTTCGAATCTGCCCAGACCCACCAATTATGGGGCCATAGCTCAGCTGGGAGAGCGCCTGCCTTGCACGCAGGAGGTCAGCGGTTCGATCCCGCTTGGCTCCACCACTTTTGGTGCTCCATCGTTGTCAAAGCTTAGAAATGAGCATTCCATCGGTTGATGGTTGAATGCTGATTTCTGATCTTTTTCAGAATCGTTCTTTAAAAATTTGGGTATGTGATAGAAAGATAGACTGGACAGACACTTTCACTGGTGTAGGTTCAGGCTAAGGTAAAATTTGTGAGTTGCTCTTTGAGTAAATGCGAATTTTCGGCGAATGTCGTCTTCACAGTATAACCAGATTGCTTGGGGTTATATGGTCAAGTGAAGAAGCGCATACGGTGGATGCCTTGGCAGTCAG
>NZ_JASCPM010000011.1:0-125349 GCF_029960215.1 Pseudomonas sp. PS01301
CGCTGCTACAGAAGCACCAAAATTGCCGCCCCGCGGTACCCACCCCCTGTAGCAGCGGCGCGAGCCGCGTCCGGGTGCACCGCAACAGCCGGGAACGAACACGATCAACGACACACGCTCCAGCGTCCCATATCAAGGTGAAAATGGTTGCGGTGGGCGGCGTTGTAATCGGGACCCAAAACGGTATTGAAATGCTTGCAGGCACCGTCGCGCACCTCACGCAGGAAGCGCGCGTTGGCGCTGTCGCCGGGCCAGTCCTTGAGGACGTTTATGCGCCGGCCATCGGCCAGGCGAAAACCGGCGATGTCCAGCGCGTTGGCGCTGGCGTGCTGGCTCAGGCGTCCTTCGCTGCGACCGTAGACATTGCGGCAGGCGAAGCTGCCCAGATGATCCACTTGGGTCACCGCCTGGCCGAACACGGCTTGCGCAGCCGGCTGCAGGGCCTGACGCTCGAACATCGCGAACGCCACGGCGACCGGACAGGTCGCTAGGAAGCTGCTGCTCAACCTGACCTCGCTGCCCTGCACGCGCAGCACATTCACCAACGGACACTTGGCATCGGCCGCACTGTCGGCCTGCTGGCTGTAGCGCACGGTAGACGTTGCCAGGGCCTGCACACAAAGCTGGGGATCACTCTGCAACCGGCTGAGCTTGTAGCGCGTCAGAAAATTCACTGGCTCGGCGATGTCCAGCGGCGCCCACGGATTCCACCGGTCGGGCACCTCTATCCAGCCTCGCCATACGGCAACCGGGGCTGCGGCCAGTAGCAACAGAATGATCAGCAATCTCGACACATCGGCCTCGGTTCGGCATGGCTGAAGGAAACCACTGCAGTACCGGGTCAGAGCAGGCCGAGCTGCGCCGTCTGGGGCTCCGGAGGCAGTTCCCTTAAGGCCGGCAGCCCCGGCAAACGTTCCATCAGGCGCTCGTGGAAACGCCGGGCCAGGGCTGGTGCGAACAGATTGTCGGCCGTGTGCAGAAAGATGTAGGGGGTGCGCCCCTCCTCGATCCAGCCGGCGATCTTCTCGACCCAGGGCGTCAGGAACGGCTCGTTGGCCTGCAACTGCGGATGACCGATGAAACGTACCTGCGGGCTGTTGCTGAAAGCCGTCGGACGTGGCGGCACACGGGGCTTCTTGGATTGGGCATGAAGCACGGCGGGTGCGTCCGAGGTGCAGCTGAACAAGGCCCGTGGGTCCAGGCAGATACGCTCGACATTGCGCTCGCGCAGCAGGTTGTTGAGCAGACGCTCCTCGTCGCCACGGGCGAAAAATGCGCCGTGGCGCACTTCCACGGCAATCGGCCGTTGCAGAATGTCGATGAAGCCCATCAGCTCCGGCAGTCGCCAAGGCGCGAATGAAGCCGGCAATTGCAACCACAGCGGCGCCACTCGTTCACCCAATGGATCGAGCAAGCGGCAGAAGTCCTCGGCGGCGCCCAACTGCTCGCGCAGGTCACCGCCGTGGCTGATGTCGCGGGGCAGTTTTGCGGTGAAGCGGAAGTCCGACGGCATGCTCGCGGCCCAGCGTTCAACGGTACTGGGCGCAGGGCGTGCGTAGAAGGTGGTGTTGCCCTCCACGGCATTGAACAGTTGGGCGTACAGGGAGAGGAAATCGGGCGGACGCGCATCGTGCGGGTAGAAATCACCGCGCCAGGCGTTTTCACTCCACGAAGGACAACCGATGAAATAAGGCAGGCTGGACACAGTCAGATATGCACGTCCAGGCCCAGCACCTCGTTATCCCACTCGACGAAACCCTGAGTGCTCAGGTACATGCCCAAGGCGTCAGCGGCGCGGCGGCTCATCGAACGAGGGAAGATCATGTCCTGCTGGCGTGCAGGAACACTGGCGCCCCGAGCGCGGGAGCGCTGGGGGGTGGGTTGCGCAGGGACTTCGAATTCGCCTTCGATATCGTCAACGGCATCCTGCACCCGCGCTTTATCCGCAAGCGGCTTGCGCTTGATCGGGTAAGGCTGGGAGGAAACACCATCGATACGCATCAGGTTCACTCGATCGTCGAAAGAAGCCGGCGCCGGTCAGGCTGCGACTCAGGTGATCACTAGACCACAAATTGCGACAAAGTTTTATCTCAATGGCAGATTCTGCCGATGAAATGCGCACTACAGGCGTGAACGCCGACGAAGCGTACTACAAAAGCGACTTTTTCGGAGTGGCGACGTTGTCGCGCAGGTAAACCGGCTGGGCGCCATCGGCAGGCAGTCCTTCGCCGCGCGCCCACGCAAAGCGGGCCAGCTCCAGCAGGTCCTGGGCATGGGGCAGCAGGTCGGCGTCGCGCCCCACGGTGGCAACGGCGATCCGTTCGGCATAGGTCCAGCCGGTGCCTGCACCGAACCACTCTCCCGTGGCCTGTGCCGGTAGCTGGGCCCGTTCGGGCGCAAATACCCCTTCCTCGCCCTGCAGGCGCATTTCCCCAGCGTGCTCCTGATAGCACCCCCAGTACACCTCGTCCATGCGCGCATCGATGGCAGCCGCAACCTGATTCACACCGTGCTCGCGCCAGGCGCGTTGAGCCAGCAAGGCCAGGTTGGACACCGGCAGGACCGGCCGATCCAGGCCGAACGCCAGGCCCTGGACCACCCCTACCGCAATGCGCACACCGGTGAACGCGCCCGGCCCGCGGCCAAACGCGATCGCATCGACCGCCGTCAGCGCCACGCCTGCCTCGGCCAGAAGGGTCTTGATCATGGGCAACAGCTTCTGCGCGTGCAGGCGCGGGATCACTTCATAGTGGCTCGACACCTTGCCGTCATGCAGCAAGGCGACGGAGCAGGCTTCAGTGGCAGTGTCCAGGGCCAGCAGGGTGGTCATCGAAAGGGTCCAGGCAATGTGTGTGGGAAGGAAGCGATTATAGACAACTACGGCCCGCAAGCGGGCCGTTCATGGCAAGGCGATGGCCGACACAAGAGGTGTCGACGCCTTTCACTCAGCTCAGTGCAGCAAGCACCTTGGCGGTGATGTCGTTCACCGAGCCGACGCCTTCGACGTGGCTGCACTTGGGCTTGCCCTGCGCGGCCGACAGCTCGCGGTAGAAGGCCACCAACGGCTTGGTCTGCGAGTGGTAGACCGAGAGGCGATGGCGCACGGTTTCTTCGGTGTCGTCCTTGCGCTGCACCAGCGCGTCACCGGTCACGTCATCCTTGCCCTCTTCGCGCGGCGGATTGTAGACGGTGTGGTAGACGCGGCCCGAAGCTTCGTGGACACGACGACCCGCGATACGCTGGACGATCTCTTCGTCATCGACGGCGATCTCGAGCACGTGATCGAGCTCCACGCCGTTGGTGACCAGGGCTTCGGCCTGGGGAATGGTGCGCGGGAAACCATCGAACAGGAAGCCGTTGGCGCAATCGGGCTGGGCAATGCGCTCCTTCACCAGGGCAATGATCAGGTCGTCGGACACCAGGCCGCCGCTGTCCATGACGCTCTTGGCCATGACGCCCAATTCGGTACCGGCCTTGACGGCAGCGCGAAGCATGTCGCCAGTGGAAATTTGCGGGATACCGAATTTTTCGGTGATGAATTTTGCCTGAGTACCTTTACCGGCCCCGGGAGCTCCCAGCAGAATCACGCGCATCGATGTGCTCCTCTCGATTTTTATAGATAGTCGTCAGATCTGCTTCCACCGCGCTGACGGCAGAAGCCCTTCCCAAAAAAATGATGGCCGCAGAACGGCCAAAGGCTGATCAAGATACACAGCGTGCACGGGGCACACAAGCCACCGAAAGTCGCAGGCACCCGCCCCCGCAGAGGCTGCCTGGCAGGGGTTGCACCGGGTGCCACCGCCAATCGGTTGCACCCTGGGTCACAGCTGCCCAGGCACGGGCAGGTCGTACCCGTCGACCGCCTGGCTCAGCCGGTATTGCGCAACCCGGCGGCGATACCGGCCACGGTCACCAGCAACGCCTGTTCCAGAGGGCTGTCGAGCGCCGCTTCTCGCGTGCGCGAACGAGCCAGCAATTCGGCCTGCAGCAGGTGCAGCGGATCCAGATAGGTGTTGCGCAGACGGAAGAACTCCAGCGTTGTCGGGCTGTGGGCGAGCAGGTGTGTCTGGCCGGTCAGTGCCAGTACTGCCGCGCAACACTGCGACAATAGGTCGCGCAGCTCCGCACCCAGTGGCTGCAGGCCAGACTCGACCAGACGCAGGTCATACAATGCGGCAATTTCCGCATCGGCCTTGGCCAGCACCATTTCGAGCATGTCGATGCGCGTGCGGAAAAACGGCCACTGCGCGCGCATCCAAGCCAGTCGCTCGCCTTCACCCTGTTTCAGCGCTGCGCCTAAAGCCGCTTCCCATCCCAACCAGGCGGGCAGCATCAGCCGTGTCTGGGTCCAGCCGAAGATCCACGGGATGGCCCGCAGGCTCTCGATCCCGCCCTGCCGACGCTTGGCCGGCCGGCTGCCCAATGGCAGCCGACCCAGTTCCTGTTCGGGCGTGGCCTGGCGGAAGTACTCGACGAAGTGCGGATGCTCGCGCACCACCTGCCGGTACGCCTTGACGCCCTGCCCCGCCAGCTGGTCCATCACTGTGCGCCAGGCCGGCTCGGGCAAAGGCGGCGGCAGCAAGGTGGCTTCCAGCACCGCGGCTACATAGAGGTTGAGGTTCTGCTCGGCGATGTCCGGCAGGCCAAATTTGAAACGGATCATTTCGCCCTGCTCGGTGGTGCGGAAGCGCCCGGCCACCGAACCCGGTGGCTGCGACAGGATGGCCGCATGGGCCGGACCGCCGCCCCGGCCCACGGTGCCGCCGCGACCGTGGAACAGCAACAGCTCGACACCATGGGCCTGGCAGATATTCACCAGGGTTTCCTGCGCCCGATACTGCGCCCAGGCGGCCGCCGTGGTCCCGGCGTCCTTGGCCGAATCGGAGTAGCCGATCATCACTTCCTGCGGGCCTTGCAGACGGCTGCGGTAGTCCGGCAGCTGCAGCAGGCGTTCGAGCACCGGCCCGGCATTGTCGAGGTCGGCCAGGGTTTCGAACAGCGGCACCACGCGCATCGCCCGGCGCAGCCCGGACTCCTTGAGCAGAAGCTGCACCGCCAGCACGTCAGAAGCTGCGCCAGCCATGGAAATCACGTAGGAGCTCAGCGATGCGGCCGGGGCTGCTGCCACTTCCCGGCACGTGGCCAGCACTTCGGCAGTGTCCTCGCTGGGTTCGAAGCAGGTGGGCAGCAGCGGCCTGCGATTGGCCAGTTCGCGCACGAGGAATTCGATTCGCGCGTCCTCGTCCCAGTCGTCATAGCGACCCAGCCCGAGGTATTGGGTGATCTCGCTCAAAGCACCGCGGTGGCGGGTCGAATCCTGACGCACATCGAGACGCACCAGAAACAGACCGAAGGTCACCGCACGGCGCAGGCAATCGAGCAAGGGTCCATCGGCGATCACGCCCATGCCGCATTCATGCAGCGAGTCGAAACACAACTGCAACGGTTCGATCAGCTCGCGGTTGTCCTGCAGCACCTGGTCGTCGGTCGGCTGAGTGTTCGGCAGCGATGCCTGGGCCCAGTGGCGCGTGGCACGCAGGCGCTCGCGCAGTTGCTTGAGCACCGCGCGGTAAGGCTCGCTGCTGTCGGGCGCCTGCGCCATGAGCGGCGCACTGGCGTGTTGCATGGACAGATCGGCAGCCAACTGGTCGACATCGCGCAGAAACAGATCGGCCGCCATCCAGCGCGCCAGCAACAGCACTTCGCGAGTGACCTTGGCCGTGACATTGGGATTGCCATCGCGGTCGCCGCCCATCCACGAGGCGAAGCGGATCGGTGCAGCACTCAGGGGCAGACGCTGCCCGGTGGCGGCCTGCAACGCGGTGTCGACCCTGCGCAGATGATTGGGCACCGCCTGCCAGAGCGAGTTTTCGATGACCGCGAAGCCCCACTTGGCCTCATCCACCGGGGTCGGTCGGGTGCGGCGGATTTCCTCTGTATGCCAGGCCTCGGCGATCAACCGTTGCAGTCGCTCGCGCACCGCCTTGCGCTCGACAGTGGTCAGATCGCGGTGGTCGTGCAAGGCCAGCTGTGCGGCGATCGCGTCGTATTTCTGGATCAGGGTACGACGCGCGACTTCGGTTGGATGTGCGGTCAACACCAGTTCGATATCCAGCGCCGCCAATTGCTGCGCCAGTGCTTCGGGACGATGACCGGCGGCCGTGAGCCTTCCCAGCAGCTCACTTAGTGCCAGGTTTTCGAAGGGCTCGGGCTGGCCTTCGTCGCGGCGACGGATGAGTTGGTATTGTTCGCAGATGTTGGCGAGGTTGAGGAACTGGTTGAACGCGCGGGCCACGGGCAGCAGTTCTTCCTCGCCGAGGTCGTCTAGGCTGGACCTCAGTTCAGCACTGACCGCATCACCGGTCGGATCGCGTCGACGGTCCGCCTTGGCGCCACGACGAATGCGCTCGATCTTTTCCAGAAAGGCATCGCCGTACTGCTCGCGAATGGTATTGCCCAGCAATTCACCGAGCAGGTGCACGTCTTCGCGCAGGCGCAGATCGATATCGGACATCGGCATTCTCCGTGGCTTGGAAACGGTTTGCCCGTCCAGCCAGCCCGGCGCGGCGTGTGATTGGATCGCCTGGGTTACTGAACAAGCACGGGAAAAATGGCTCTACAACTCATCTATGCAAACGATCTGGGCCATAGCCTCTGTGCCACAGCATCTTTGCTATAGATAGAGAGTGCCCCAGCCAAGCCAACGCTGACAAGCGTGGTCAAGCGGGGCTCGAACAACCTGCGCGAGAGGTGTTTATGAAGATTCACGAGCTGGCCGAGCATTGGGAACAGAACGCCAAGGGTCGCCTGACCGACACCGGTATCAACATTCACCTGGACATGGAGTCGGCAGCGCGCCTGGCGGCGCTGACCCAGATGTACCCCAAGCACCACGCTCAGGAACTGCTCGGCGAGCTGATCGGGGCGGCACTCGAAGAGCTCGAGGGCAGCTTTCCCTACGTCAAGGGGACCAAGGTCATCGCCACCGACGAGGAGGGTGATCCCCTGTATGAGGATGTCGGCGCGACACCTCGATTCCTGGCGCTGTCACGTGAACACCTGCAACGCCTGAAAAGCACTGCGGACGACGCTGCGAATCGAATCTGAACCGGTAGGTTTGCGAAAGCTCCTACGTGCTGGCCAGCCCCGGTCAGATGGTCATAAAAAAATCCTGAACTTGGCGGCAAAATTCATACAAATCAATAGGATAGTGCTCAAAAGCGATTGTAGACTCGGAAAAAAAAGAGCCAGCCACTGGCCACCGATTCGTCCGCAATGCATTGCGCCAGCAGGCCTTTGCTGGCGTGTTGCGCAAGACGGACGAAGCAATCAATCGCTGTTCAATGGAGCACTATCGCGTGAATACATCCAGCGTACGGTCGTCTTTCGGCCCTCTGAAAACAGCCCTCCTGGGCCTTGCCACCGGTGTCGTCCTGACAGGCTGCGCCGGTATCGCGCCGGTCGAGCAATATGCCGTGAGCCAGTCGGCGGTCAATGCTGCGGTCAGCGCCGGCGGCACCGAGTTCGCCGCCGTCGAAATGAAGTCCGCTCAGGACAAGCTCAAGAACGCTGAACTGGCACTGCACGGCAAACACTACGAGCAGGCTCGCCGCCTGGCCGAACAAGCCGAATGGGACGCCCGCCTCGCCGAGCGCAAGGCTCAGGCCGCCAAAGCCCGTCGCGCCGTCGAAGATGCTCGCCAGGGTATTCAGGACCTGCGTGAGGAAGGCCTGCGCGCCGCCTCTTGAGCTGGCTTTCGCGTTCTTCTTTCAAGATTCAGGAAATTACCGTGAACAATAAATTCAAATTCCCCGCGCTGTCGGCGCTGGTCGTGCTGCTGGCTGCCTGTTCCAAAGCCCCCAATCCGCAACTGGTGCAGGCCCAGGCGAGTTTTGCCGACCTGCAAGGTAATCCCAAGTCGGTCCAGCTGGCTGCCCTGGAAACCAAGGACGCCGCACAGTGGCTGGAACGTGCCGAAAAAGCGGCGCGGGCGAAAGAGGCCGATGATCAGGTGGATCACCTGGCTTATCTGGCCCGTCAGCGTATCGAGTTGGCCCGGCAGACCATCGAGCTGCGGACCGCTGAACAAGCGATCCAAGGTGTTGCCGCATTGCGTGCCCAGGCCCGCCTGGAAGCACGCGATGCGCAGATCAAGAAGCTCCAGGAAAGCCTCAACGCCAAACAACCTGCGGCTGAAGCGATGGCCGTGCAGCAAACCGAACGCGGCAGCCTGGTGACCTTCGGTGACGTGCTGTTCGAAACCGGCCAGGCCGAACTGCGCCCTGGGGCCTACGACAACATCGCCCGTCTGGCGCAATTTCTGCGCGACAACCCGGACCGCAAGGTGATCGTCGAAGGACACACCGACAGTACCGGCTCCGCGTCCTTCAACCAGACCCTCTCGCAGCGTCGCGCCAATGCGGTCCTGGTGCAATTGGTGCGCGCCGGCGTGAGCCCCGAGCGCATCGTCGCGCAAGGCCTGGGCATGTCCTATCCGGTGGCCAGTAACGGCGACGCTTCGGGTCGTGCCCAGAACCGTCGGGTCGAAGTGACCATTTCCAATGACAACCAGCCGGCCAGGTCGCGCGCGTCGATGCGTTGATTTTCGAACCCTGGAAAAAGAAACCAGAAAAAACCCGGCCAGCGCGCCGGGTTTTTGCGCTTGTTTGCGCTTAATCGTTTCAACCTACCGCTGGGAGGTTGCGGCCTTAAGTAACCATGGAGGCTGTCGATACTTTTACATGCCCTTCCCTTCTCGAGGCCTGTGCCATGTTCTTCTTCAAACGCCTGAAAAACGAAATGGCCGCCCTGCGTGAGGAGGTGGCGATCGTGCGACAGATCCGCCAAGGCCTGGACGAGGAAACCATCCACCTCAGGCTCGACCCCCAGGGATGCATTCTGGGGGTGAACGCCAACTTCGAGGCCGTGCTTCAGTATCGCAACGACGAGCTGGTGGGCAAACCTCTGGAAAGCCTGGTTGCCGAGCATGTGCAGAAGGACAAGCACCACGCACGCGTGCGTACCGCCATACGCCAGGGAGAACACTTCTGCGGGGCCTGGCGGCTGTTGCGCAAGGACGGCGGCGAGACCTGGCTACGGGTCATCATGCACCCGGTACACGCCACCGATGGCCGGCTGGTCAAGTTCTCGTGCTATGCCAGCGACCTGACCAACACCATCGAAACCTCTCGGGCACACGAGAACTTCATCCAGGCGCTGTTGCGCTCCACCGCGGTCATCGAGTTCGACCTCGACGGCCATGTGCTGACCGCCAACGATCTGTTTCTGCAGGCGATGGGCTACGGCCTGGAGCAGATCAAGGGCAAGCATCACCGCATGTTCTGCAGTGGCGAAATCGCCAATTCGCGGGATTATCAAGCGTTCTGGGAGCGCCTGCGCCGCGGCGAGTTCGTTGCCGAGCGCTTCGAGCGTGTGGACAGCCGCGGTCGTACGGTGTGGCTCGAGGCTTCCTACAACCCGGTTCGGGATGGCAATGCCAATGTCTACAAGGTCGTGAAGGTCGCAACCGTCATCACCGAGATGGTGGAACGCGAGATCGCCATCGCCGAAGCCGCCACGGTGGCGTACGACACGTCGGTGCGCACCGATGAAACGGCCCTGCGCGGAGCCGAAGTCGTGCGAGATACGGTCAAGGTGATGACGGACCTCGCCCATCACATGCAAAGTGCGGCCGAAGGCATCGAGGCGCTGGACGAGCAGAGCCAGGTGATTTCCAACATCATCAAGACCATCAGCGGTATCGCCGCGCAAACCAATCTGCTGGCGTTGAACGCCGCTATCGAGGCCGCACGCGCGGGTGAACAGGGCCGCGGTTTTGCTGTGGTGGCCGATGAGGTTCGCCAACTGGCTTCACGTACGACCCAAGCTACTGCCGAGATCGAGGGCGTCGTCAGGCAGAACCAGAAGCTTGCCACCGACGCGGTGGAAACCATCGGCGCCGGCAGGCACAAAGCCGAATCCGGCCTGCAACTGGCCAATCAGGCAGGTACCGTCATCACCGAGATTCAGGACGGCGCGAAGCGCGTGGTAGGTGCGGTGGCAAGCTTTACAACGCAGCTGGCCACCGAGTCCTAGGGTCTGTGTGTCACCAGTCGCTACCTGATGCGCCTTGTCGGCTCGCCGACCGGCGCATCTGCGTGACAAACCAGCGGCGTCAGAAAAACTCGCCCATTCGGACAAATTTCTGAACTATTCAAAATTGCCTTGTGTCCCAACGTTTAACCATTACAGCCAGCGGCGTGTGCTAGTCGCCGGGCTTTACCCAGGCGCGTGAAACGTTCGACTGTCATGGATTTTGATGTTTTTCAGGAGCTATCCAATGGAGTTGAAAGCCATGAATACCCGTACTGCCAAAACCTCGTCCAACCCTCTGCGCGGGCTGAAACTGGCTGCCCTCGCCTTGGGCACTACCTTCGTCCTGGCTGGCTGCGCCGGCAAGCCTCCAACCGAGCAGTACGCCGTGACTCAATCGGCCGTGAACAGCGCGGTGAGCGCTGGCGGTACCGAATACGCCGCTGTGGAAATGAAAGCTGCGCAGGACAAGTTCAAGCAGGCTGAAATCGCCATGCACGACAAGAACTACGAGAAAGCCAAGGTCCTCGCCGAACAGGCCGAGTGGGACGCACGTCTGGCCGAGCGCAAGGCGCAGGCTGGCAAAGCAGCCAAGGCCGTACAAGACGCCAAGCAGGGTGTACAGGACCTGCGTGAAGAAGGCATGCGCAGCGCTCAGTAAGCTGCCCATCGCGACTTGAACTCGAATAAAGGATGAAGACTATGCGTAAACAATTGATGGTTCCTGCCCTGTTGGCTCTCAGCGTTGGCCTGGCAGCTTGCTCCACCCCGCCTAACCCGAACCTGGAACAGGCGCGGACTAATTTCTCTTCCTTGCAGACCAACCCCAAGTCGGTACAGCTGGCTGCGCTGGAAACCAAAGACGCTTCGGAATGGCTGGACAAGGCTGACAAGGCCTACCGTGACGACGCTGACCGCGCCAAAGTCGACCAGCTGGCCTACCTGACCAACCAGCGCGTTGAAGTGGCCAAGCAGACCATCGCTCTGCGCAGCGCCGAGGAAACCCTCAAAGGTGCTGCTGCCCAGCGCGCTCAGGCTCGCCTGGATGCCCGCGACGCTCAGATCAAGAAGCTTCAGGACAGCCTGAACGCCAAACAGACTGACCGCGGTACCCTGGTGACCTTCGGTGACGTACTGTTCGACCTGAACAAGGCTGAGCTGAAGTCGTCCGCGTTCCCCAACATCGCCAAGCTGGCCCAGTTCCTTCAGGAAAACGCTGATCGCAAGGTCATCGTCGAAGGCTATACCGACAGCACCGGTTCGGCTGCCTACAACCAGAGCCTGTCCGAGCGCCGCGCCAACTCCGTGATGGCCGCCCTGGTCCGCGCCGGCGTCGAGCCTTCGCGCATCGTCGCTCAAGGCTATGGCAAGGAATACCCAGTTGCCGACAACACCAGCAACTCCGGCCGTGCCCAGAACCGTCGTGTGGAAGTGACCATTTCCAACGACAACCAGCCAGTGGCCCCGCGCTCGTCCATGCGTTGATCCACCCGCTGTAAATAAACGCCCCGGTGAGTGATCACCGGGGCGTTTTCATTTGTGCGCTGCGGGCACCGATTCGGCAGGCGTGGGATAGTTGGGTATCTCGCCGAGACGGCGAAGGCCGTTGAAATGCTGCGGGTCGTCCAGGTAGCGCAGCATGACCTGACGCCATGTAGGGTCGGCGAAGGTTTGCACATGGCCGCCGCGGGTCAGTTGCAACACCCTCGGCAATGGCGCCTTTCGGTACAATTGCAGCGCGTTGTCCAGAGGTACGATCGGATCGTCGATGCTCTGGAAGAGCAGCATGGGCGTACCTTTCAGTTTTTCGATGGAGGCGATGGCACTGTCGCCGTCAGGCACCCACCAGGACAATGGCACCTGCAATGGCCAGGTTACCCAGGAGGTGCTCAAGGCATAACGACCCACAGCCCGGTAGCTGGCCGGGACACCGTCGAGCACCAAGGCCTTGAGGCGCTCGCGCTGCTGCGGATGCTCGGCCAAGTAATGCACGGCCATCGCTCCACCCAGGCTTTGCCCAAGCAGCACCAACGGTTTGTCGCGCACCTGCGTACGCGCCTGCAGCCAGGCAAAGGCGCTGTCGATATCCTGATAGATCTGTGGCAGCCGCGGCGAGCCTTCGGACAGTCCATAGCCGCGGTAGTCGAGCATCAGCACCTGATAACCCTGCTCGGGTAACCACCAACTGCCGCCCAGGTGCCAAGCCAGGTTGCCGCCGTTGCCATGCAAGTGCAGCACCGTGCCCTTGACCTCGACACCGGGCTTGGCCGGCAACCACCAGCCGTGCAGGCGCGTACCATCGGCGGCCGTCAGCGTAACGTCTTCGTAGGCCAGGCCCGCCTTGGCGGGCGTGAACGGCAGCCCGGGCTCCGGGTAGAACAGCAGCGAACTGCAGCCGGCCAGGCTGACCGTCACTGCCAGGGCCAGGGCAGTACGCCAGCGTCGCTGCGGCGGCCGCTCAGAGGATGTTCGAGTAGTCGGCTTCAATTCGGTCCAGGCTCAGGTGGTTGAGGAAGTTCGAGAAGCACATCCAGGCGGACAGCGCGTTCATGTCGCGAAACTGTTTGGGCAGGTACTTGGGCGGTGTCACCAGCCCTTCGTCGACCAGCTGGCGCAACGTGCGCATGTCTTCCAGGGTGGTCTTGCCACAGAACAGCAGCGGCACCTGTTCCAGCTTGCCTTTGCGCACGGCCAGCTGGATGTAGTTGTAGACCATGATGAAGCCCTTGAGGTACGACAGATCCTTGGTGAACGGCAGACCGGCCGGGGTCGAGCCGCGGAACACGCGGCTGGCGTTACCATAGGCTTCAGGCATCTCGAAGCCTTCTTCGCGGAAGAAATCGAACACCTGGAGGAAGTCGGCACCCTCCTCGACCATGTGGATCGCACGGGTGCGATTGGTCAATTTGCGCAGGCGGCTGGGATAGGACGCGAAGGTAATCACTTCCATCAAGATGGCCAGGCCTTCCTGGGTGACCGTCGACGAGGGCGGCCCCTTGGAGAGGAAGGTGCAGATCGGCTGGTTCTGGCCGTTCAGCGTCGTGGCGACGTGGACCAGACCTTCATGGACTTCGAGGGCGCGCACGTCGCGCTCGTTGAACATCGCATCGCTGCGAATCTTGATGTAATCCGCACCGGCCGCGGCGTCGGCAACGATGCCATCGGATTCGAACACGCGAATAGTGCCTTCGGTTTCACCGAACACCCGGTTCAGGCGCCCCTGCAACAGGTTCACCGCATCCTTGGCCGTCAGGGTCTTGGCTTCGTCCTTGAGGTCTCCGCGCCCGGCGATGTTGTTCAGGTAGTCCGAAAGCATGAGCCCCAGATCGGCCAGGGTCGGGTCGCCGGCATGGAAGGCATCGGAAGCGGCGCCGTACAGCTCCTGTGAGATCAGGCCGAAGTCCTCGGTACCGCGGGCTTCGAGCATGCGCACGACCATGCGGTACTCTTTGCACATGCGGCGCATGATCTGCCCGACCGGATTGAACTGGCCGAGCTGGCGGGTGATATCGCGCTCGATGTTCTGAAATTCCAGTTTGACCGCGCTGGAGTCGAAGCCCAGGGCTCGGTTCTGGTAATAGTCGCGATCCACCGCTGGCATCTGCTTGCCGCCTGCCTGCAGAAAGCCGTGACGAATGGAGTCGTCCCACTTCACCGCATCGAGCACGCGAATCGGCGTCTGTGCCTGCACGATCCGGTCGGACAAGCCTCGAATCGTCTGCTGATACTCATCCACCGTACTGCTCCTCGTTCTGGCTGGGCCCACCAACCGCGGGCCTTTCACTGCGTGGGCTCAGCCCAGTACCCATTGCATGAAGCGGGTCAGGATACCGAGCATTTCGCGGTCGGCGTCCGCCTGGGTACTGGCCAGCAGCCCCTGATATTCCATCCGCCCGATAATCGCCGTCAACACCTGCGCGTCCTGCACGGGATCGCGCGAGCCCAGTACTTCGAGCATTTGTCGGCCGCCTTGCAGAAGAATGTCCTGATGGGCCAGTACCAGCGAGGCCAGGCGGGGGTTGAGCAATGCCTCCTGGCGAAAGGCCTGCTCGGCGATCAGGTGATCGCGACGGGTCTGCAGTTGGTGCATCACGTAATCGGCGGTCAGGCGGGCGATCTCGTCGGCCAGCTGGGCGCGGGCTTCGGGGCTGCCGTCGCCGCGAGCGATCAGGGCGCGCAACATCTCTTCCGTGTTGCTCCACAGCTTGGCCATGAACACGGCGCTGCGCTCGACGTACTGAGCGAAGGCATCGTTGAGCAGGTCATCGATGTCCTTGAAGTAATAAGTGGTCGCCGACAGCGGCACCCCGGCTTCGGTGGCCACGGCGCGGTGGCGCACGCCCCGTACGCCATCGCGCACGACGATGCGCATGGCCGCGTCGAGAATCGCCTGGCGACGCAGCTCGCTGCCCTGGCGGCTGGCCTTGCGTCCTTGGTACTGGACGTTGCGGGCCAGCGTCGAGGCGACGCTGGCGGCTCCTTGTCTGGGTGTTGCTGGAATCACTGCTCGTATCCTTTGAGTAAGTGGGAGGTGCGGGCCCTGACGCGGCTCGCGCCGCTGCTACAGGGTACGTGAGAACCCGAGGATTCTGACGCGGCTCGCGCCGCTGCTACAGGGTACGTGAGAGCCCGTGGATTGTGACGCGGCTTGCGCCGCTGCTACAGAGATCGCGCAGGCCTGCGGATCCTTGAGCGCTTGCGTCGCTGCTACACGATATCGTAATCCTTTGGGACAACGGCAGGTTGTCGCGATCCCCTGTAGCAGCGGTGCAAGCCGCGTCGGGGCCGGCATTGACACACCGTATTGGCGCCCATAAAAAAGCCGCCCCATGGGGCGGCTGATCGACAACTGTCAGGCTTGCGGCCGCATGTGCGGAAACAGGATCACGTCGCGGATCGAGGGCGAGTTGGTCAACAGCATGACCAGGCGATCGATACCGATCCCTTCGCCGGCCGTTGGCGGCATGCCGTATTCCAGCGCGCGAACGAAGTCGGCATCGTAGTGCATGGCCTCGTCGTCGCCGGCGTCCTTGTCCGCCACCTGGGCCATGAAGCGTGCGGCCTGATCTTCGGCGTCGTTGAGCTCGGAGTAAGCGTTGGCGATCTCGCGGCCGCCGATGAACAGCTCGAAGCGGTCGGTGACGTTAGGATTGTCGTCGTTGCGGCGGGCCAGGGGCGACACTTCGAACGGATACTGAGTAATGAAGTGCGGCTGCTCCAGCTTGTGCTCGACCAGCTCCTCGAAAATCATCACCTGCAACTTGCCCAGACCTTCGAAGCCCAGCACCTTGGCGCCGGCCTTCTTGGCGATGGCGCGAGCCTTGTCGATGTCGTTCAGATCATCGGCAGTCAACTCGGGGTTGTACTTGAGGATCGAATCGAAGACCGACAAGCGCACGAACGGCTCGCCGAAATGGAACACCTTGTCGCCGTAGGGCACGTCGGTGCTGCCCAGCACCAGCTGCGCCAACTCACGGAACAGCTCTTCGGTGAGGTCCATGTTGTCTTCGTAGTCGGCGTACGCCTGGTAGAACTCGAGCATGGTGAACTCGGGGTTGTGCCGAGTCGAGACGCCTTCGTTACGGAAGTTGCGGTTGATCTCGAACACCTTTTCGAAGCCACCGACCACCAGACGCTTGAGGTACAGCTCAGGAGCGATGCGCAGGAACATTTCCATGTCCAGGGCATTGTGGTGGGTTTCGAACGGCTTGGCCGCGGCGCCGCCGGGAATGGTCTGCAGCATCGGCGTCTCGACTTCGAGGAAGTCGCGCTTGGCCAGGAAGCTGCGGATATGGGCGATGACCTGAGAGCGCACGCGGAAGGTATCGCGCACGTCTTCGTTGACGATCAGGTCGACGTAGCGCTGGCGGTAGCGCTGCTCGGTATCGGTCAGGCCGTGGTGCTTGTCGGGCAACGGACGCAGCGACTTGGTCAGCAGGCGGACACTGGTCATTTCGACGTACAGATCGCCCTTGCCGGAACGGGCCAGGGTGCCTTCGGCGGCAATGATGTCGCCCATGTCCCAGGTCTTCACCTGAGCCAGGGTTTCTTCGGGCAGGGTCTTGCGGTTGACGTAGACCTGGATGCGTCCGGTCATGTCCTGGATCACCATGAACGAGCCACGGTTGAGCATGATGCGACCAGCGACCTTGACCGGAATCGCTGCCTCGGCGAGCTCTTCCTTGGTCTTGTCGACGTACTGTTTCTGCAAGTCGCCTGCATAGTTGTCGCGACGGAAGTCGTTGGGGAAGGCCTGGCCCTGGGCGCGCACGGCAGCAAGCTTTTCCTTGCGCAGGGCGATCAGGTTGTTTTCTTCCTGTTGCAGGTCTTGCGGGTCGAGTTGTTGGTCGCTCATGTCTTCAGATTTTCCATCACGGGTTCGTTGCTCCCGACTACGTCGCCGGGATCGCGGGCAGGCCAGCCATGGCAGGCCGATGCGGATGATGCATCGGCCTGTCCGGCGGTGTTACAGCCCTTGTTTCAAGCTGGCTTCGAGGTATTCGTCGATGTCGCCGTCAAGCACCTTGTCACAGTCGCTGCGTTCGATGTTGGTGCGCAGATCCTTGATCCTCGAGGCATCGAGCACATAGGAGCGAATCTGGTGACCCCAGCCGATGTCCGACTTGCTGTCTTCCATCGCCTGCGAGGCGGCGTTGCGCTTCTGCACTTCCTGTTCGTACAGGCGTGCACGCAACATCTTCATCGCCGTGTCCTTGTTGGCATGCTGCGAACGTTCGTTCTGGCAGCTGACCACGGTGTTGGTCGGCACGTGGGTGATACGCACCGCCGAATCGGTGGTGTTGACGTGCTGACCACCGGCACCGGAGGAACGGTAGGTGTCGATGCGCAGATCGGCCGGGTTGATGTCGATCTCGATGTTGTCATCGATTTCCGGCGAGACGAACACCGCCGAGAAGGAGGTATGACGACGGTTGCCGGAGTCGAACGGGCTTTTGCGCACCAGGCGGTGCACGCCGATCTCGGTACGCAGCCAACCGAAGGCGTACTCGCCCTTGATGTGCAGGGTCGCACCCTTGATACCGGCGACTTCACCGGCCGACAGTTCCATGATGGTGGTGTCGAAGCCGCGCTTGTCGGCCCAGCGCAGGTACATGCGCAGCAGGATGTTGGCCCAGTCCTGGGCTTCGGTGCCGCCGGAGCCGGCCTGGATGTCCAGGTAGGCGTTGTTGGCGTCCATTTCACCGCTGAACATGCGACGGAATTCCAGCTTCTCGAGCTGGGCGCGCAGGCGCTCGACCTCGGCGGACACGTCGTCGACGGCGCCCTGGTCTTCTTCTTCGGCAGCCATTTGCAGCAGGTCTTTGGCGTCGCTCAGGCCGGCGTTCATTTCGTCGAGGGTGTCGACGATCTGCGCCAGCAGCGAGCGTTCGCGACCCAGTTCCTGGGCGTAGGCAGGGTTGTTCCAGACAGCAGGATCTTCAAGCTCGCGATTGACTTCGGTCAGACGCTCATGCTTTTGATCGTAGTCAAAGATACCCCCGAATGGTTTCGGAGCGCTCGGACAGGTCCTTGATGCTGTTAAGGATCGGGTTGATTTCCATGGCGGGCAGCTCTCGTGCGTAACGTGTGAAAAGCCGGAGAGTATAACGCAGCCGGCCATGGACAGCAGCCCGTCGAGCTGGGGATGGGTGTTTTTTTTGGGTTGACCCGTCGGCCTATTCGCGGGCAGAGAGCTCGCCGCCCGCCCCGCTCCCACAGCTGAACACGAACCGTTGTGGGAGTGGGCTCTGCCCGCGAAGAGGCCAACCGAAACCGACGCCCTACTCCTGCTCGCCCACCACCACTTGATTGCGCCCATTGTGCTTGGCCGTATACAGCCCCTTGTCCGCAGCCAGGATCAGCTCGCGGCAATGACTGGACTGCTGCGGCGTCATGGTCGCCAGGCCGATGCTCACCGTCAGGCAGGCGTCGGCCTGGGGCGCGATGTGCGGGATGTTCAGGGCGGCGATGGTCTGGCGCAGCTTCTCGGCGACCAGCCGGGCACCGCCAGGCGAGGTGCCCGGCAGCACCAGGGCGAATTCTTCGCCGCCGTAGCGCGCCGGCAAGTCGCTGGAGCGGTTGCTGGAGTGGCGGATGGCATCGGCCACGCGGCGCAGGGCTTCGTCGCCCGCCAGATGGCCGAAGTTGTCGTTGTAGGACTTGAAGTAGTCGACGTCGATCATCAACAGCGACAGCTGGGTCTTGTCGCGCATCGCGCGACGCCATTCCAGCTCCAGGTACTCATCGAAGTGGCGACGGTTGGACAGCGCGGTCAGGCCATCGGAGTTCATCAGCCGTTGCAGGACCAGATTGGTATCCAGCAGCTGCTGCTGGCTCACGCGCAGCGCGCGGTAGGCCTCGTCGCGCTGCAGGAGCGTCAGGTACGACTTGGAGTGGTAGCGAATGCGCGCCACCAGCTCGATGGTGTCGGGCAGCTTGACCAGGTAATCATTGGCGCCTGCGGCAAAGGCGGCGCTCTTGATCAGAGGGTCCTCTTTAGTCGACAGGACGATGATCGGGATGTCCTGGGTCGCCGGGTGATTGCGATAGTCGCGCACCAGCGACAGGCCATCCAGGCCCGGCATGATCAGGTCCTGGAGGATGACGGTCGGCTTGATTCGCATGGCCTGGTTGATGGCCTGCTGCGGATCGGCACAAAAGTGGAAGTCGATATTGGCTTCGTCGCTGAGACTGCGACGGATGGCTTCACCAATCATGGCCTGGTCGTCCACCAGAAGTACCATCGACTTGTTGTTGTCGTTGGACCTGAAGGCTTCGATCTGTAGATCAATCATGGTTTGTCACCTGGATACTGCCTGCGCCGTGGCTCGAGTTCATCGTGAAAATACGTCCATCAGTCGGGGTGCGATCCGCTCGAGCGGACGAATTTCAACAGCTGCATCAATGGCCGCCGCCGCTTTCGGCATTCCATAGACGGCGCTGCTGAGCTGGTCCTGGGCGATGGTCAGGTAACCGCGCTGACGCATCGACTTCAAGCCCTGCGCGCCGTCGCGGCCCATGCCGGTGAGCAACACGCCCACGGCGTCGCCGTTCCAGAATTGCGCCACACTACGGAAAAAAACATCTATGGAAGGTCGGTAGATCTCGTCCACCGGTTCTGCCGTGTAGGTTAAGGTACCATTTTTCAGCAGACGAATATGATGATTGGTGCCAGCCAGTAGCACAGTGCCAGCCTGAGGGGTCTCACCGTCCCGCGCCAGGCGCACTGGCAGGCCCGAGGCACTGCTCAGCCATTCGGCCATTCCGGCGGCGAACACCTGGTCCACATGCTGAACCAGAACGATGGCCGCCGGGTAATCGCGCGGCAATCCCTTGAGCAGGATTTCCAGCGCGGCGGGGCCGCCGGCCGACGAGCCGATGGCCACCAGTTTCTGTCGCATCCCGCTCGCGCGCGGCAGCGGCAACTCGCTGCGCACCGCCGGGCTGCGCTGTCCCACCAGCCAACCGATGTTGAAGATCTTGCGCAACAACGGCGCCGCAGCCTCGCGAGCGTCGCCGACACCCAGCGTGGGGGTATCGACCACATCCAGGGCACCGTGGCCCATGGCCTCGAAGACACGATGAACGTTCTGCTGGCGGTCGACCGTGACGATGACGATGGCGCACGGGGTGTTGGCCATGATCTGCCGAGTGGCTTCCACGCCGTCCATCACGGGCATGATCAGATCCATCAGGATCAGGTCCGGGGTTACGGTCTGGCAGCGCTCGACCGCTTCGCGGCCGTTGCTGGCCACCCACACCACCTCGTGGGACGGCTCCAGCGCGATCGCCCGACGCAACGCTTCCACGGCCATGGGCATGTCATTGACGATGGCGATCCTCATCCCCGCGCTCCTCCAATCAACTCAACCACCGCATCGAGCAAGGCATCGTCGTGGAAACTGGCCTTGGCCAAGTAATAATCGGCCCCGGCGTCGAGGCCGCGGCGGCGGTCCTCTTCGCGGTCCTTGTAGGAAACCACCATGACCGGCAACGACTGCAAGCGGCTGTCGCGGCGCAGCAGGGTCACCAGTTCGATGCCGTCCATACGCGGCATGTCGATGTCGGTGATCAGCAGGTCGAAGTCTTCGCTGCGCAAGGCATTCCAGCCATCCATGCCGTCGACGGCCACGGCCACATTGTAACCGCGATGGCTGAGCAGCTTGCGTTGCAGCTCGCGGACAGTCAGCGAGTCATCCACCACCAGCACCCGCTTGCGCGCCGCTTCGGCCTGCTGGCTGCGTTTGTCGATGCGCTCCAGGCGACCGGTATTGAGCAGCTTCTCCACCGAGCGGAACATGTCTTCGACATCGATGATCAGCACCACCGAACCGTCGTCGAGCAAGGCACCGGCGGAAATATCCTGGACCTTGCCCAGGCGCGCGTCCAACGGCAGCACGACCAGCGTGCGCTCGCCGATGAAGCGTTCCACGGCCACGCCGTAGATCGCTTCGCGGTCGCGGATCACCACGACCTTGACGGTCGCCTCGTTGCCTTGACCGGACGGCCGCTGCAACAGCTGACTGGCGGCCACCAGGCCGACATGACGGTCCTGGAACCAGAAGTGCTGGCGGCCTTCGAGCTGGATGATGTCCTCGGCCGGCAGGTCCATGGTGTGTTCGATGTGTGCCAGCGGAAACGCGTACGCCTCGCCGCCCACTTCCACCGCCAGACTGCGTACCACCGACAGGGTCAGCGGCACCTCGATGTGAAAACGGCTGCCCTGCCCCGGCACCTGAATAAGCTCGACCGAGCCGCGCAGCTGGCGAATCAGGTGCAACACCGCATCCAGCCCGACGCCTCGGCCCGAGACCTCGGTGACCGTGTCGCGCATGCTGAAACCAGGCAGGAACAGAAAGCTGAGCAGCTCCTCTTCACTGAGCTGCTCCACCGTATCGGCGGCCGACAAGCCGCGCTGGACAATGCTGCGGCGCAGCGCAGCCAGATCGACCCCACCGCCGTCGTCGCTCAGGTCCAGCACCAGCAAGCCTGCCTGATGGGAGGCGCGCAGCACCACCCGGCCTTCGGCAGGCTTGCCAGCCAGCAGGCGATGCTCGGGGGTTTCGATACCGTGATCGACGGCGTTGCGCAGCAGGTGGGTCAGCGGCGCTTCGAGTTTTTCCAGAACGTCACGGTCGACTTGGGTCTTCTCGCCTTCGATGTCCAGCCGCACCTGCTTGCCCAGCGAGCGGCCCAGGTCGCGGACCATGCGTTCCTGACCACCCAGCATGTCGGCGAACGGGCGCATGCGACAGGCCAGCGCCGTGTCGTACAACAACTGCGCGCGCTGGCTGGCCTGCCAGCCGAAATCATCCAGTTCCGCAGTCTGCTGCAGCAGCATCTGCTGGGTCTGATCCAGCAGCGACTGGGCCTGCGCCAAGGCGTCGCGCACCTCGGCGCTCTGCCCTTCGAGCTGCAATTGTTCGGCAAGGCCGCCGAGCGCACGGATGCTCTGCGCCTGCATGCGCTTGAGACGCTGCATGGTCAGCAGATAGGGCTTGAGGCGTTGGGTTTCCACCAGCGACTTGCTCGACAGGTCCAGCAGGCTGTTCAAACGTTCCGCCGTGACCCGCAATACCCGCTCGCCGGTGTCACTGACCCGGCGTGCCCGGTTCGCCGGGAGTTCGGCCACGAAATCGTCCAAGGCGGGCGTTGCGTCCGCCAGTTCGGCGACGGGGGGCGCCTCGGGCGGGGTCTCCATGGGTAGCTCGGCCGGCGCAGGTGCAGCCGGTGGCACCGTGGGCGAGAGCTGCGCTGCGGCGGCGGCCAACGGATCCATCACCGCCGCCATCTGCGCCACGTAGGCATCGATATCGTGCGTGCCGGGCGCGCCGGCACCGGGCGTGCCGATACGCATCAGCAAATCGGTGCCCAGCAGCAGCGCATCGATGTGCTCGGCCATCAGGTACACGCGCCGCTCCTGGGCCGCTACCAGGCAATCTTCCATGACGTGGGCCACGCGCACTCCGGCGTCCAGGCCGACGATGCGCGCGGCGCCCTTGAGCGAGTGGGCCGCGCGCATGCACGCTTCCAGTTGATCGGCCTGGGTCGGGTTGCGCTCCAGGGCCAACAGCCCGGCATTGAGCACCTGGGTCTGGGCCTCGGCTTCCAGGCTGAACAGTTCCAGCAACGAGGCGTCGCGCATCTGCTCCGGGGTCATGTCAGGCTCCGGTTCATGGCCTGCAGCAGCGCCGTGTCGTCGAGCAGGCGCACGCTGCGCCCGCGAAATGGCAGAACGCCCTGAGTGTACCGTGCGCCCGCCTGGGTCGTGGCCGTGGAAGCTTGTTCGAGCTCGACCAGATCGATGCGATGGATACCGTCCACTTCCTCCACCGGCACCACCACCGAGCCGCCGTCTATGGCGATGATCAGCATACGCGGCATGACCCGCGCGGAGACGGCTGGGGTGGCGTGTTGGGTGTCGATGCCCAACAGCTCCTCCAACGCCAGACACGGCACCAGCGCGCCGCGTACGTTGGCAACGCCGCGCAACGCCCGCGAACGCTGGTGCGGCAGCGAATGCACGGCCTGCACCGGCGCCACCTCCACCAGGCAGCGGGTGGCCAGCGCCAGCCATTCATCGGCCAGGCGAAACAGGACCAGTGATTTGCTTTCGACCCTTCCTACCGCTTCGCTGTAATGCAGAGGCGCGTGCTGACGATCCAAAGCGTAGCGGTCCAGCAGACGGACCGCCGCCGAGGCGTACACCGCGCAGTTGCGGCAGTGGATGTGCTCGGCCAGCAGTGGGCAGGATTTGTCGCCATGAATGCCGATGCGGTTCCAGCAGTCATCGATCTGCTGGGCGTCGATGTCGATCAGGTCCGGGGCGCTCATCGTTTGTGCTCCTGCGCCCGCGGCCGGTCACTGCGCGCGGCGCGCTCCTGCAGGCGCCGCGCACCGGCGATGTCGCCTTGGGCGGTAAGGAGCATGGCCAGGTGAGCCAGCGCCTCGGCGTGCTGGGGATCGAGGTACAACGCCTTGCGATAGTAGCCTTGGGCCTGCAACACCTGGCCGCCGAGGTCACTGAGCAGGCCCAGCCAATAGAACACCTGAGGGTCGGGCCCATGGCTGCGCAGGTAGGCATCGCACGCCGCCTGGGCCTCGGTACTTTTACCTTCGTTGGCGAGTCTGGCGATCTGCGCAAGCAAGGCTGTGCCGTCGTTGGCTACCGTTTCAGCCGTATTGGCCACCGGCAGCGCCAGCACCCGCGTGCGGGTACGCAGCGGCTGTCGGCCCGGTTCGGGCAGCAGCTTGATCGGCATCTGCAACCGCGCCGGCGCAGGGGCCAAGGGCGTGGGCGCAGGCGCGACCTGACGATCGCGGACGAAGGCGAACGATTGTGCGATGCCGATCGGGCGCATGCCCAATCGCGCCAGCAGACTGCCCTCGGCCGGACCGATGAACAGTGCGCCGTCTTCGTGAGTCAGTTTCTTCAGCACTTCGAACACCTGCTGCTGGGTCGGCAGGTCGAAATAGATCAGCAGGTTGCGACAGAACACGAAGTCATAGGCGCGCTCGCCGCCGAGCAACAGCGGATCGAGAATGTTGCCCACCTGCAGGCGCACCTGCGCGCGAACTTGCGGTGCGAGCAGGTAACCCTCATCCGTCGGCGCAAAATGTCGATCGCGAAACGTCAGCGGCGCTCCGCGAAACGAATTGCGCCCATAGACCGCCCGTGTGGCCCGGCTCACGGAGAGTGGACTGATGTCCACACCGTCCACGCTGAACTGCTCCGGCGCCAGCCCGGCGTCGAGCAAGGCCATGGCGATCGAATAAGGCTCCTCGCCCGTCGAACAGGGCAGGCTGAGGATACGCAGCGGCACGCCGGGCCGTTCGGCGAGGCGCGCCTTGGCGACCTTGCACAGCGCGGCGAAGGATTCGGGGTAGCGCATGAACCAGGTTTCCGGAACGATGACCGCCTCGATCAACGCCTGCTGCTCCGCTGCCGAGCCCTGCAACAGCGTCCAGTAGGCATCCAGGTTCGGGACATGCGCTGCCTGGCTGCGCTGTGCGACCGCGCGTTCGATCAACGCCGGACCTACCGACGCCACATCCAGACCGATGCGGTCACGCAGAAAACGCACGAAGCGCTGGTCGTCGCTCATCGCGCGCCCTCCTCCACGACCGAGGCCGCCAACTGCGGGGCAAAGAGCAGTTCGCGCACGGCCGGTTCGAGCAGATCCTGCACGCGCAACCACTGCAACAGACCCTGACTGTCTTCGCGCACTGGCCCCAGGTAGGGCGTGGCACGGTTATGCACACCACTGGGTTTGAAGTCGCGTGGATCGCAGCGCAGCGTTTCGCTGGCGAATTCGACGATCAGCCCCAGACGAGCCTGAGGACCGGCCTGGTCATTCGGGTAGTGCACCAGCACCAGACGGGTACTGGTACGACGCACCGCCGCGACGCCAAAGCTCAACGCGCTGGCGTCCAGCACCGGCACCACACGACCGCGGTGGGCGAATACACCGGCCACCCACGCCGGCGCCTGCGGGACCGGCTTGAGTGGCAGCAACGGCAAAACCTCCGCCACTTCCAGCGCGTCCAGCGCGAAGCGCTCCTGTGCGATGCGAAACAGCAGGAACAGCTTGTTGCGCGCGGCGATCGGCATCGCGCCCATCAGACTTTGAAGCGCGAGACACCGCCGCGCAGTCCGGTGGCGACCTGGCTCAGCTCGTCGATGGCGAAGCTGGCCTGACGCAGCGATTCCACCGTCTGACTGCTGGCATCGCCCAACTGCGCCAAGGCATGGTTGATCTGTTCGGCACCGGTGGCCTGCGCCTGCATGCCCTCGTTGACCATCAGCACGCGCGGCGCCAATGCCTGCACCTGGCCGATGATCTGCGACAGCTGATCGCCGACCTGCTGCACCTCGAACATGCCGCGGCGCACCTCCTCGGAAAACTTGTCCATACCCATGACCCCGGCCGAAACCGCCGACTGGATCTCGCGCACCATCTGCTCGATGTCATAGGTGGCCACGGCGGTCTGGTCGGCGAGACGGCGTACTTCGGTGGCGACCACCGCAAAGCCGCGACCGTACTCGCCGGCCTTCTCGGCCTCGATGGCAGCGTTGAGCGACAGCAGGTTGGTCTGGTCTGCCACCTTGACGATGGTCACCACCACTTGGTTGATGTTGCCGGCCTTCTCGTTGAGGATCGCCAGCTTGGCGTTGACCAGCTCCGCAGCGCCCATGACCTGATGCATGGTTTCTTCCATGCGCGCCAGACCCTGCTGACCGGAGCCGGCCAGGGAGGACGCCTGGTCGGCTGCCGAAGTGACCTCACCCATGGTCCGCACCAGATCGCGCGAGGTGGCAGCGATCTCTCGCGAAGTAGCGCCGATCTCAGTAGTTGTGGCGGCGGTTTCGGTCGCCGTGGCCTGTTGCTGCTTGGACGTTGCGGCGATTTCGGTCACCGAGGTGGTGACCTGCACCGACGATCGCTGCGCCTGGGCCACCAGCGCGGTGAGCTCGGTCATCATGTCGTTGAAGCCCAGTTCGACCTCATTGAATTCGTCCTTGCGCGCCAGGCTCAGGCGAGTGCTCAGGTCGCCGTTGCGCATGACCTCCAGGATCCGCACGATCTTCTGCATGGGCGCCATGATCGTACGCAGCAGCCACAGCCCGCAGACACCGGCGACGATGATTGCCACCAGAAGCGAGATCACCAGGCTGACCTTGGCCGCGGCCACCGAGGAGTCGATGGCCGAAGTGGCCTTCTCGGCCCCCTCGCGATTGCGATCGATCAAGGTGTTGAGTTGCTTGCGACCGGCAACCCAGGCTGGCGTCAGGTCGTCGATGGCCATCTGTTGGGCTTCGCTGAACTTGCGCAGGCGATAGGCTTCCAGCACGTCGGCCAGGGTCTTTTCATAGGTCACGCGCATCCGCGCGAATTCTTCGAAAGCGGCTTGGTCTTCGCTGTCCTGGACGGTGCTGCGGTAATTGGCCATCTGCTGGGTCAGGCGCTCGGCGAAGCTCTTGTACTGCTCCTCGTCGGCCGTGATCAGCTCGCGCTGATAGCTCAGGCCCACCAGTTGCTGGGTATAGACGTAGCTGTCCACCCAGGCACTGCGGATCATGGAGCTGAACACCACGCCCGGCACACTGTCGGTGCGCACCTTGGTTTCGTTGGTCTCGATGGTCTGCAGACGTGAATAGGACACCACGACCATCAACAGCATGATTGCGATGACAACGGCGAAACTCGCCAGGATGCGGTGGCGCAAGGACCAGTTCTTCACAGTCAACCCTCGAAAATTCCTACAGCACAAACGAAAAATCGCCTGAGTATAGCCCTACCTCAGGCGATTTCGTGCTGTTGCTCAACTTTCGTTCATCAGCGAGGGTAATGCCAGTTGCTACGTGATCAACGCAGGACTATTGCCGACCGACGTCGTGATCGGCAGATGAACGGTGACGCCCTCCGTTCAACCCGTCTATTCACCTCACGCGACCTCGGCTTCGGCCTGACGAACCTGCTTTTCCAGTTCCAGCTTCAGCGCAGGGTCAAGGGACAGCTGCTTGGCCAGTTCGTCCAGGTAGGCTCGCTCCATGAAGTGCTCCTGATCCACCATCATCACGCTGGCGATGTACATCTCGGCGGCAATCTCCGGGGTCTTGGCAGCGCGCGCTACGTCCACCGGATCCAGCGGCTTGTTCAATTCGGCGTGTAGCCACTGCTGCAGCTCGTTGTCCGAATCCAGGCGGGTGAACTCGCCTTCGATCAGTTCACGCTCGCGGTCGTCCACATGGCCGTCGGACTTGGCTGCCGCGACCAGCGCCTTGAGGATGGCCTGGCTGTGCTCCTCGACCTGCTGGGGTGGCACCCGGTCGACCGTCTGCGGCTCGCCACGTGGCGCGCTCTGCTGCTGGGCCTGCCAGTTGCCATAGGCCTTGTAGGCAATGACGCCTAACGCTGCCAGGCCACCATAGGCCAACGCCTTGCCGCCGTACTTGCGTGCGCTCTTGTTGCCGAGCAGCAGGCCCATGGCGCCACCGGTCAGCGCGCCCTTGCCGCCGGACAACAGGCCACCCAACGCGCCGCCCGCGCCGCCTTTACCAGAAAGCAGACCGCCGAGTGCACCAGCGACACCACCGGCACCACCGGCGCCACCCAGGGGTGAAGATCCACCGCCGCTTTTGTTCTTCAGCAGCTCCTGGCCGGATTTGAACAACTGGTCGAGCAAGCCACGCGTGTTCATTTTTTGGTCTCGTCAATGGGAGAAACGTTTGACGAGAGTAAGGGCATTCCGTTGCTTGGCTCGAATGGTGATTTGCTTCGGGATGTTGCGCAAATGCTCGACCACAACGGTCAATCGAGGGGGCGACGGGGACATATCCGGAAAACTTTTTTACAGGAGTTTGCGAACACATCGGTCATTCCGGTATCTGTGTACAGTTCGCTGCGTTTGGACAAGGCAGGCCCAAACCTTCCCATTTGAGCCTCGCAGGTCGCTTGGAGCGACCGAGGTTGATTCAGAACAGGTTAGCTATGCACCGCAGACACCTTCTGAAAGCGTCGATGGCCCTCGCGGCCTATACCGGACTGTCGGGCACCGGGCTGCTCGCCGCCCAGGCCCTGGCCGCCACCGCCGATGGCGATGCCGAGCCGTTCAGCTTCGACATGCTCAAGGCCCAGGCCAAGAGCCTGGCCGCACAGGCCTATGTCAGCAACAAGCAGACCCTGCCCCCGACCCTGGCCAACATGACGCCGCAACAATTCAATGCGATTGGCTACGACGCCAACCATTCGTTGTGGAACGACCTCAATGGCCAGCTGGACGTGCAGTTCTTCCACGTCGGCATGGGCTTCCGCACCCCGGTGCGCATGTACAGCGTCGATGCCGATCGCAAGCAGGCGCGCGAGGTGCATTTCCATCCGCCGCTGTTCAACTACCAGAACACCACGGTCGACACTTCGCAGCTCAAGGGCGACCTGGGCTTCGCCGGCTTCAAGCTGTTCAAGGCGCCCAACCTCGAACGCCACGACGTGGTCTCCTTCCTCGGCGCCAGCTACTTCCGCGCCGTCGATGCCACCGGCCAGTACGGTCTGTCCGCGCGCGGTCTGGCGATCGATACCTATGCCAAGAAACAGGAAGAATTTCCCGACTTCACCAAGTTCTGGTTCGAAACGCCAAGCAAGGACAGCACCCGCTTCGTGGTCTACGCCCTGCTCGACTCACCGAGTGCCACCGGCGCCTATCGCTTCGACATCGATTGCCAGGCAGAGCGCGTGGTCATGGACATCGATGCGCACATCAACGCGCGTCAAGACATCGAGCAACTGGGTGTGGCACCGATGACCAGCATGTTCAGCTGCGGCAACCACGAGCGGCGCATGTGCGACACTATTCATCCACAGATCCACGATTCGGATCGCCTGGCCATGTGGCGCGGCAATGGCGAATGGATCTGCCGACCGCTGAACAACCCGGACCGCGTGCGTTTCAACGCCTTCGCCGATGTCGATCCGAAAGGCTTCGGCCTGATCCAGACCGACCACAACTTCAGCAACTATCAGGATACGGTCGATTGGTACCACAAGCGGCCGAGCCTGTGGGTCGAGCCGACCACCGCCTGGGGCGAAGGCGCCATCGATCTGGTGGAGCTGCCGACCACCGGTGAAACCATGGACAACATCGTCGCCTTCTGGACACCCAAGAACCCGGTCAAGGCCGGTAACTCCCTGAATTTCGGCTACAAGCTGTACTGGAGCGCCCTGGCACCGGTCGGCACGCCGCTTGCGCGTGTCGCGGCAACGCGCTCCGGGATGGGTGGTTTCACCGAAGGCTGGGCCCCGGGCGAGCATTACCCCAACGTCTGGGCACGACGTTTCGCCGTGGACTTCACCGGCGGCGGGCTGGAATCGCTGAAAACCCCGATCGAACCGATCATCACGGCCTCGGGCGGCAAGGTGCAGGACATTCAGGTGTTGGAGTTGCCGGACATCAAGGGCTTCCGCGTGCTGTTCGACTGGTACCCCACCAGCGACAGCGTCGATCCGGTGGACATGCGCCTGTTTATCAAGACCCAGGGACGCACGCTGAGCGAAACCTGGCTCTACCAGTACTTCCCTCCAGCTCCGGAAAAGCGCAAGTACGTCTGATGAACTGAAGCGGCCTGGCCTCTTTGCCCCATGATTCCAGGGGCGAAGAGGCCATCATCGAAACGGTAGACGACGATCAGTCGCGCAGATCCGACTCCAGGATCGGTTGATCGCGGTGGGTAGCGCGCTGGTACTGGGCTGGCCAGGTGGCCAGGCGCCCGCCCAGGTCTTCGTCGGCGTGTAGAGGCCAGTACGGATCGCGGAGCAGTTCACGCGCAAGCAGGATGATGTCAGCCTGACCGGTACGCAGAATGTGCTCGGCCTGAGCCGGGTCGGTGATCATGCCCACGGTGCCCGTGGCAAGATCCGCCTCCTTGCGGACCCGCTCGGCAAAGCGCGTCTGATAGCCTGGTCCGGTTGGAATCTCGGCATTGGCCGAGCTGCCGCCCGACGATACGTCGACCAAGTCCACGCCCAGCGCCTTCAAGCGTTTGGCCAACTCCACGGTTTCGTCCGGGTTCCAGCCGTCTTCGACCCAGTCGGTCGCGGATACGCGGACGAACACGGGCAATTCCTCAGGCCAGACCTCGCGAATGGCTTGCGTGACCTCAAGGGTCAGACGAATTCGGTTTTCGAAGCTGCCTCCATACTGATCCTGACGCTGATTGCTGAGCGGCGACAGGAACTGGTGCAGCAGGTAACCGTGGGCCGCATGGACCTCGACCACCTTGAAGTTGGCGGTCAATGCGCGCTTGGTCGCGGCGACGAACGCCTGGACGATGTCCTTGATGGCGGCTTCGTCCAACGCAGTGGGTGCGGTGTGTTGCGGGTCGAAGGCGATCCGCGAGGGTCCGACGGGCACCCAGCCACCTTCATTGACCGGCACGCTGCCATGCTTGCCCAACCAGGGTCGCCAGGTACTGGCCTTGCGCCCAGCGTGGGCGAGCTGGATCGCCGGCACAGCGCCCTGTGATGTGATGAAGCGGGTGATGCGCTGCAGTGGTTCGATCTGCTCGTCATTCCACAGACCGAGGTCTTCAGGTGTGATGCGACCATCGGCGGTCACCGCGGTGGCTTCGGTGAAGACCAGACCGGCACCGCCGCTGGCACGACTGCCCAGGTGCACCAGATGCCAGTCGTTAGCCAGGCCATCGGCGCTGGAGTACTGGCACATCGGCGATACCGCAATGCGGTTGCGCAGGGTCAGCTGGCGGAGGGTATAGGGTTCGAGCAGCATGCTCATCGGGCACCTCGGTTGGCAGTTCCACGTGGGACGAGAGGCAGTCGGCCGATAGACGTGGCGGACGTACCCATCTCGCTCTTGAAGACCAGTCGACAACCCGCCGGCGACCGTGGTTCCGCCTGTCAGCGCGGCTCGATGTGGGTAATGAGCAATTGCACCGTCTCGCGTCCGCGAAACTCGTTGAGGTCCAGCTTGTAGGCCAGCTGCACCCAGCGTACCGACGGATCGGGCCATACCTCGCGGTCGACGCCGAAGGCGATACCGTCCAGGCTGACACTGCCGCACTCGGTCTTGAGCGTGACCTTGAGGTGACGCTCGCCGACCACGCGCTGTTCCACCAGCTGAAATACGCCATGGAACATCGGCTCGGGAAAATGCTGCCCCCAGGGCCCGGCATTGCGCAGGGCGCGCGCCAGCTCCAGGTGGAACTCCTCGACGCCCAAAGTGCCGTCGGACAGCAGGCGTCCGGTCAGGTCTTCCTCGCACAGCTGGCTGCGCACCTGGGCATCGAACGCTTCGCAGAACGCCGGGAAGTTTTCCTGCGGCAGGGTCAGTCCCGCCGCCATGGCATGCCCACCGAACTTGCTGATCAACTGCGGATGACTGGCCGCCACCGCATCCAGTGCGTCGCGAATGTGAAAGCCCTGCACCGAACGCGCCGAGCCCTTGAGCAAACCATCGCCCGCATCGGCGAAGGCAATGGTCGGCCGGTGGTAGCGCTCCTTGAGGCGCGAGGCAAGGATGCCGATCACACCCTGGTGCCACTGCGCGTCGAACAGGCACAGGCCGAACGGCATGGATTCCACCGCCAGGTCCTTGAGCTGGGCCAGGGCTTCGCGCTGCATGCCCTGCTCGATCGACTTGCGGTCCTGGTTCAACCCATCGAGCTGCGAGGCAATCGCCTGGGCGCTGGGCAGATCGGTGCTCAACAGGCACTCGATGCCCAGGCTCATGTCGTCCAGGCGCCCGGCGGCATTGAGGCGCGGCCCGAGGATGAAGCCCAGATCGGTAGAGGTGATCCGCGCAGCCTCGCGGCGTGCCACCTCCAGAATCGCCGTGATACCGGGCCGGGCCCGACCCGCACGAATTCGCTCCAGCCCCTGATGCACCAGAATGCGGTTGTTGGCATCCAGCGGCACGACGTCCGCCACGCTGCCCAGCGCTACCAGATCGAGGAGTTCGCCGATGTTGGGTTGCGCCACCTGGGCATAGCGGCCCAATTCACGCAGCCGTGCGCGCAGGGCCATCAGCACGTAGAAAATCACGCCGACCCCGGCCAGGTTCTTGCTCGGAAACTCGCAGCCCGGCTGATTGGGGTTGACGATGGCATCCGCAGCCGGCAACTCGTGCCCCGGCAAGTGGTGGTCGGTCACCAGCACCTGCAGCCCGGCAGCCTTGGCCGCCGCCACGCCCTCGACGCTGGAAATACCGTTGTCGACCGTCACCAGCAACTGCGGCTCGCGCTGCAAGGCAACTTCGACGATCTCGGGGGTCAGGCCGTAGCCGTACTCGAAGCGATTGGGCACCAGGTAATCGACATGGGCAGCGCCCAACAGGCGCAGCCCGAGCACCCCCACCGCACTGGCTGTGGCACCGTCGGCATCGAAGTCGCCTACGATGAGAATGCGCTGACGCTGGTCGATGGCCGTCACCAACAGCTCGACAGCGGCTTCGATACCCTTGAGCCGCTGGAAGGGAATCAGGCGCGCCAGGCTCTTGTCCAGCTCCTGCGCACTCGATACACCACGCGCCGCGTAGAGGCGATTCAGCAGGGGCGGCATATCGCCGAGGAAGGGCAGGATCTGGGGCAACTGACGGGGTTCGATGCGCATGGTGCCTGGGGCGGTTCTCACTGCAAGACAAAAGAGGAAAGGTGAAACCGGGCGGCCTAGCGCTCGCCCAACAGCCACTCGAGTTGGACTTCGTGCTGACCGCGGTCATCGGTGACGAACACCGTGCCCTCGCTGATCATGACGTCCCACTTGATGACCCGAGGCATGTCCTTGGCCAGGGTCTCGAGCACTTCCTGAGGCACTGCGGCGATGTTGACGTTCTTCAGGTTCTTGACCGCATCGACCACCTTGGTCTGCCACACGCGCAGGCTGCCATAGGCCAGCAGACTGGTACGCTCGGTACGCCGCGAACACCAGGTGAGACGTTCCGCATCAGGCAGACCGACCTCGATCCAATGCAGGATCCGCCCGTCCAGACTTTTTTCCCACAGCGCGGCTTCATCGACATCCGACAGACCGCGGCCGAAAGACAGGTGCTCCTTGTACCACAGGGCATACGCCAGCAAGCGCACCGCCATCCGCTCTTCGGTTTCGGAGGGGTGACGGGCAATGGTCTGCTTGACGCTCTCATAAACGCTGCGGTCAAGATCGGTCAGGTTCAGTTCGAATTTGTACGTGGTCGACGGCTGGGCCATTAGGCAGGCTTCTTGGGAACGGGAAAAGGCCGCTAGTCTACCCGATGCGGCCTTGATCAACGACCACCACAGACCACTGCGACGCTGCGGTGCGTTTTGATCATACGCCTGGGTGTGCAAAGATGGTGCGGTGTTTCAAAAACGGACAACCTGCCCTACTCCCTGCGCAAGGACTGCCATGGACTCATGTTTCAAAATCCTGCCGGCCGGCAGCCTTTTACTGTCACTGGCGCTGTGCGCCTGCCTGCTTATCACACCCCATGCACATGGCCGGGAAACCATCACATGGCTGTTGCGCGACCTGGCACCGCTGACCATAGCCCGAGGGCCTGACCGTAACCGCGGCGCCGTCGACCAGGCCCTGCCACTGATGCGCGCAGCGCTGCCGGACTACGATCACAGCGTGCTCAGGGTCAACCGCGCGCGCGCCTCGCAGATGCTCGCCGAGCCGGGGCTTTACTGCGACCCTGCGCTGCTCTGGACGCGCCAGCGCGCGCAGACCATCTTTTATTCAGTGCCCAGCATGCACGTGCTGGGCAGTACATTGGTCATGCAGCGAATCGACCTGCCGCTGATCGCCGATTTCATGGACGACGGCAAGGTCGACCTTGGCGCCCTGCTGCGCAGCGGTACCCTGGCCCTGGGCATCATTGCCGGTCGCAGCTACGGCAGCGTCGTCGACCGCATTCTGGCCGAAGCCGACAGCCGCCAGATCCTCGCCCATCATGGCAACGACGCCATGGGGAGCCTGCTGCGCATGGAAAGGCTGGGGCGGATCCATGCCCTGCTGGGCTACTGGCTGGAGGCTCGCTATCAGGCGCGCCAGGAAGATTTGGATCCGCAGCAAATGGTGCAGGTCCCGATCAAGGGCGCGGCAAGAACACAGATCGTACATGTGGGTTGCTCTGACAGCCCCACCGGCCGCCGCGTAGTGGACGCCCTGAACCCTTTGCTGGTGGAGTTGCGCAGTGGTCAATTAGCGCAGCTGTATGCGCAATGGCTGGCACCCCATGAGAGGTCGGATTATCTGCGCGAAACCCGTGCATTGTTCAATGCGCGGAGGTTCAATGCACAGAGCACCGAGGCCTTGAGCAGCCAGCGGTAGGAAGGAAAATGGCAGGGCCGCGGCGCGCGCGCTACTCGCCAAAGGCCCTACCTCTTGGACAGCCAGGGCCTGATCAAGCTCAGGCCAGCGCGTGGCTGAAGCCAGCACTTTGCGAAACATTGCGCAGCGCTGCAATCATCGACGGTTCGAGGCGCCCCTCGGCAACCAGCAGGTCACGGTGCAAACCATCGACCACATCGGTAAAGGAGCGCAAGTCCTCGAATTGGCTGCGGTTGACCGAACGCTGGGTCACTACGCTTCCAGCCGCGCTCATGACCACGACCTGGCAATTGCCAAGACTATCCTGCCCTTCGAGAGTCACGCGATACGGTGTCAGGGCTTCATTGAGCAACAGGCTGATATTCTTCATCGCATCACCACTCGTCTGTTCGAATTCTTAAGGTGCATGACACTGACCCCTCCCCAGCGAGAAAAGTTCTGGGCTCGCCATGTCAGACTATTTCCGACAGTGCCTTCGGAATATGACAGTACGAATGTAAGACTTTTCTGATTGTGCGGCTAGGTGGCTACAGGGCCAGAAATGGACTACAAAACAGATCAGGAATAGACCACAGCTGTGCCAGAATTCACCGCCTGATTTACCCGTCACCGGAGCCTGCCTTGACCGACCCACTGAGCGCACCCCTGCGGATCGTGCTGGCCGATGACCATCCGATCTTTCGTATCGGCCTGCGCGCCGTGCTGGAGCGAGACCCCGGCTTGCGCGTGGTGGCCGAAGCCGCCTCGCCACAGGAGCTGACGCACTGCCTGAATGAAACCGAATGCGACCTGCTGATCACCGACTACATGATGCCCTCTCGGGATCAGAGTGATGGCCTGAGGCTGATCGGGTATGTCGGCCGGCATTGGCCAAAGCTGCCTGTAATGGTGGTCACCATGCTGACCAATCCAGGGCTGCTGCGGGCAATCCTGAACTTGGGCGTGGTCGGGCTGTTGGGCAAAGCCAGCCTCGTCGACGAATTGCCGGCAGCGATTGCCAGCCTCAAGCGCAACAAGCCGTTCGTGGCGCAGTCGATAAGAAGTATCCTGGCCCTGCCAGGTGATAATCCCGCAAGCCAGCTCACGGGCCATGTCGACCTGTCTCCGCGCGAGCTTGAAATAACACGTCTGCTGGCCCAAGGCCTCTCGGTCAACGAAATCGCTCTCCAACTCAACCGCAGCAAGCAGACGATCAGCGCGCAGAAGGTCAGCGCCATGCGCAAGCTGGGCATCGATAACGATGCGGCGTTGTATATCTACATGCAGGCCCACGGATTGAAATGACCGGGATCGGGACGGGCCTGCATCGCACCACCGGGCGGCGCTAGGGGCGCAAAGGCAGAGGCCAGGCGCCGTCGCAGGAACTGATCTCGTGCACGTCAGGCAAGGGTAGCAAGGCCTGTACATCCATTCGACGCTGGTAATCCTGCAGCAGCCCATGCACCGCGACAGCCGACACGGGCGTGTACAACACGCCCAACAATGGCAACCGATGCTGGCGAGCCAGTGCCGCCAGCGGTTCGACTGACTGCGAGCCATTGCTGTAGAGGATCAGTGCCCGTGCCAGCCCGGTCGCGGCCAGATGGCGGATCAGCTCGCCCATGTCCAACCCGGCCATCGTCACCTCGCAAATGGCCACGTCCGCCCCATGGCGCTTTTCCAGCGAGAGACAGGCCGCGTTGAAGCTCTGAGCGGTGAGGACGTCGAATACCCCACAGGCATTGAGCACCTGATGCATGGCGATCAACTGATACGGAATATCTTCCAGCACCAGAACTCTGAGCGAACGCATGAGTGAAAACCTCGAAGGAGCGCATCGAGCTGCGCATTGCCTGGCACTCTAAAGGGCAAGTGGAACGCTTGGGATAGGACAAGTCCTAAATTTCCGAGGAATTTTCTCGACAGCGCGCTATGGCCGTGGCCAACCTTGCGATTTCGCAATGGAGCTCCTTGCCCTCGACGAGCAATCGCTGCTCATCGCCCAACTGACAACACGCATCCACTTCGGCGAGCGCGCGTATCAATGGCTCCGCGTCGATAAGACGAGCAATGCCTTGAAGCCGATGCAGCACCTCTTGCAGGCGTAACCAGTCGAGCGCCTCGACGACCTCGGTCAGCGCTCCGGCCTCTGCCTCCAGATTCCGGGAGAACTCGTCGAGCATTCGTCGCATGACCTTTTCATTGGCCTGGGTCAGACGTTGCAGCGCCTGCATGGAGAATGCCGGACCCTGCTGCAGGTCGGCGATGATCTGAGCCAGCCTGTCCAGGGCTATTGGCTTGACCAGCAGTTCATCCATGCCCGCTTCGGCACAGCGCAACCGCTCATCCTGCATGGCATTGGCGGTACAGCCGATAACCCGAACCGGACGTGCACCGGATAGCGCCTCCTGCTGGCGGATGGCTTGGCACAGGGCGTGGCCATTCATGCCTGGCATGTTGCAGTCGGTGAGCACCAGATCGTAATGCCCGGCTTGCCAGGCAGCCAGCGCCGTCACACCGTCGCTGGCGTCCTGCACCCGATGCCCCAGAAACTGCAACTGCTGGGTCAACACCATCCGATTGGCGGACAGGTCATCCACCACCAGAATGTCCAGCGCGGCTGTGTCGGGCCTCGGTTGGACAGGAGCCATTGCCGCCGCGTGCTCTGCATCGTGGCGTACATCGATCTGCACTTCGACTCGCGTTCCCACGCCTTCGGTACTGTGCAGGTCGATCGTGCCGCCCATCAGTTGGATCAACTGCTTGCAGATGGTCAAACCCAGGCCGGTACCGATGGATTCCTGTTGCAGGTCCACGCCACCCTGAACGAACGGTTTGAACAATCTGGCCTGTTGCCCAGGCGTCATGCCCGCGCCCGTGTCGCTGACGACAATGGTCATCCGCCACTGGCCCGGGTTGAGCAGCTGCGCGTCGACAGCCAGGCGCACGCTGCCTTGGCGGGTAAATTTCAAGGCGTTGCCGAGCAGGTTGTGCACCACCTGCCGCAACCGCAACGGATCGAACCAGAACGTGCTGGCCATGGCCGGTGCGATGTCGAGATCGAGCGCAATGCCCTTGCGCTGTGCCTGGGCCGAAAACAAGCTGAGCATGCCTTCGAAGAACGGCCGGACTTCGGTCACCTGCTCGGCCAGTTGCAGGCTGCCTGATTCGATCTTCGCCAGGTCCAGACTGTCGCCGATCAGGGCGACAAGCTCCTGGGCCGAACGCCAGGCCACCTCGAGCGCCTCGGACACCGGTTGCTCGTCCCGCCGGCGTCGCTCACGCTCCAACTCGAGCAAGCCGATGATGGCCGCCATGGGCGTACGAATCTCATGGCTCATGGTCGCCAGAAAGGCGCTCTTGGCCTGGTTTGCCTGCTCGGCGGTGTGCCGAGCCTCTACCAGTTGATCTTCGAGGCGCTTGCGCTCGGAAATGTCGATCCAGCCGCCCAGCAAGCCCTGAAGCTGGCCCTCGGCATTGTAGAACGGCACGATCCATTGCCAGGCATGCACCTTGCGGCCGTGCATCTGGATCTGCCGATCAGCGGATACCGGTTGCTGATCGTCCAGCAGCTTGAGGTAGTCGCGATGCATCTGCTCGGCCTCGTCCGAGTTCACCACGACAACCTCCTGCAACGTGCGGCCCTTGATGTCTTGCAAGCGCGTCGCGAAGCTCTGCTCGTAGCTCTTGTTGCAGGACAACAGCCGTGCCTGCAGATCGCGCACATAGATGGGGCTGGGAATGCCATCGAGCAATGCGCGCTGGAAGGCGAGCTGATCGTTGAGCGCATGCTCGGCCTCGAGTCGCTGACGTATCTGCGCCTTGAGTCGGCCGCTCCACACCAGTGACACGGCGCCCAGCACCAGGGCCACTGCCAGCAGCCAATAGACCCACGTGGCAATGCGCTGCCACATGGGCTCTGGCGGCACCACCGCACCCAGCCATTTCAAGCGCGCCGCGCGCAGTTCGGCTACCGGATACGCTTCCAGCGCTTTGTTGATGATCGCCGTCAGCTCGGGCTCCGAGGCGCGAATGGCGAAACGATCGGGTGACCATTCGCCATCGACATTGCGTCCGACCTTGAGCACGCCAGGCGGATACCGTCCCACTGCGCGATAGGCCCCGACTTCACTGTCGATGGTTGCATCCGCCTCGCCACTGGCAACCATCTCGCGCGCCTTGTCGTAGGTGCTGACCAGAACCAGTTTGATCTGCGGGTACTGGCTGCGGATCGCGCTTTCCAGGGCATGTTCGGCCGGAATCGCCAGTACCTTGCCGGCGAGCTCGTCCAGATGGCCGATGGGCAGATCCTCGGCGCGAACGATGAAGACCCAACCCTGGCCCCCGAAGGAATGGCTGAAGCTGAGGAACGCCTTGCGTTCCGGGGTTTCCGAGAGCGTGGTGTTCATGTCGGCCTGGCCATGCTTGAGCATGTCCAGGCTCTGGGCCATGGAACTGGAAGGCAGATAGACGAACTGCAGTCCCGTCATGTGCGACAGGGTCGCCAGCACCTCACTGTTGAGCCCTACCCAGTTCCCCTGCCGATCTCGGTACAGGTAGGGCGGATACTGGGTCGCAACCACGCGAACCTGTCGGTGCCGGGCGATCCAGGCTTGCTCGGCGGGTTCCAACGGGACCCGGTGGTGACCGATTTCCGAACCCAGCCCAGTGGTCCAGCGGGTCAGGATCTCACGGCGCAAACCGTCGTCGATGCTGGCCAGCGCCCGCTCGACCATCTGTCCCAGTAAAGGATCGGCCTTGCGACTGGCGATGGTGTACCCCACCGGGGGCAGGCCACTGGGGCCGATGATGTCCAGATCGAGGTAGGGACGCAGCGCATTGTAGGCACGCACGATGACTTCGTTGCTGATCATCGCATCGACATCGCCCTGATGCAGCGCTTGCAGGCCGCTGCTCAGGCTGGGTGCCATGACGATGCGGCTGTCCGGATACACGCGCTGCACCGTAGCGTCGTCGGCGTAGCCATCCACCAGCGCGACCTTCTGTCCAGCCAGGCCGCTCC
Organism: Pseudomonas sp. PS01301; assembly: GCF_029960215.1. Classification (NCBI taxonomy): domain Bacteria; kingdom Pseudomonadati; phylum Pseudomonadota; class Gammaproteobacteria; order Pseudomonadales; family Pseudomonadaceae; genus Pseudomonas; species Pseudomonas sp. PS01301. Next base: position 38,917 of record NZ_JASCPM010000011.1, read on the forward strand.
CCTCCCTGCTACCGACGCGCCGCACGATAACACCATGGTCGGGCATGTACTCCTTGGTGAACGCCAGGCCGCCGATAGCCTGTTCATACCCATTGGCGCTGGTCAGCAGGTCGATTTCGCCATCCTTGAGTGCCTGCACCGCTTCGCTGCGCTGGGCGAAGCCCAGTACTCGCAATTCAACCCCCAGGCGGCTACCGATCAGGCTCAGGTAATCGGCGCTCACGCCTTGATAGCGGTTGCGCTCACTGGTGATATCGATGGGTTCATAGTCAGCCAATGAAACGCCGACGCGGAGCGTCCCGTGGCGCTGCAACCATTGCTGCTCGGCACTGGAAAGCGGCAGGGGCGCGAGCTGGGCGAACGGTGCGACGAGCGCGAAAGGCAGACTCTGGGCGGCAGTGGCCAAGCCGGGCAAAAGGATGCAGGCGCCCACCAAAAGCCCCGCTGCCCACGCCATCGCCCCTGCGCGCGTGAAAAACGAGGTCGGTTTGGGTCTCATGCCGTGCATCCTTGCCTGCGGGCCGAAAGGGCCTGGGAAAAAGTTGCATAAGCTTGGCACTGTAAAAAGCAGAAAGCCCGCATCGAGCGGGCTTTATGTGTTTCAGATCGCGTCAGGCGCGGTGCTGCGTACCGTCAGAGCGGCTTGCCGCGGTTGCCGTGCTGACTCACGAAGGCTTGTACGGCCGACAGGTCATTGGGCAGTACAATGCACTTCTCTTCGCGTTCGAACAGATCGACCAGGTGCGGCGGCAGCTCCAGCGCTTTACCCACACCCGCCTTCTGTACCGCCTCAGGGAATTTGACCGGATGCGCGGTACCCAGCACGACCATGGGCGTATCCAGGCTGCGTCGGCACTCGCGGGCCGCGCGCACGCCAATGGCCGTGTGCGGATCGAGAACTTCGCCGCACTCGGCGAACACCTGGGCGATGGTCTCGCAGGTCTGCTCGTCACTGACCGCCAGCGAGTCGAACAACTTGCGCGCCTCGGTCCAGCGCTCCTGCTCGACACTGAAACCGCCGCCCTGGCGGAAGTTGTCCATGAGGCCGGCAATGGCCGCGCCGTTGCGACCGTGCAGATCGAACAGCAGACGCTCGAAGTTCGACGACACCATGATGTCCATCGACGGCGACAACGTGGCGTGCAGGGTTTCCTTGACGTACTGGTTGCCGCTCATGAAGCGGTGCAGGATGTCGTTGCGGTTGGTGGCCACCACCAACTGGTTGATCGGCAAGCCCATGTTGCGTGCCAGGTAACCGGCGAAGATGTCGCCGAAATTGCCGGTCGGCACCGAGAATGCCACCGAACGCGCGGGCCCGCCCAGCTGCAGTGCGGCATGGAAGTAGTAGACGATCTGGGCCATGATCCGCGCCCAGTTGATCGAGTTCACCGCAACCAGCGGCGTGCCCTTGAGGAAGCTCTGATCGGCGAAGCTGTTCTTGACCATTTCCTGGCAATCGTCGAAGTTGCCTTCGATGGCGATGTTGTGCACGTTGTCGCCGCCGATCGTAGTCATCTGCCGACGTTGCACCGCCGACACGCGCTCATGCGGGTGCAGGATGAAGATGTCGACGTTCTCGCAGTGCTTGCAGCCTTCGATCGCCGCCGAGCCGGTGTCACCACTGGTGGCGCCAATGATCACCACACGCTGGCCGCGCTTGGCCAGTACGTAGTCGAGCAGACGACCCAGCAACTGCAGGGCAAAGTCCTTGAACGCCAGGGTTGGGCCGTGAAACAGCTCCATTACCCACTCGTTGCCGCCCAGCTGGCGCAGCGGCGCGATCGAGGCGTGGGCGAACACCCCGTAGGTGTCTTCGAGAATCTTCTTGAAATCGGCATCCGGGATGCTGCCGGTGACGAACGGGCGCATCACTCGGAAGGCCAGCTCGTGGTAAGGCAGGCCTGCCCACGAGGCAATTTCTTCCTGGGTGAAACGCGGCAGATTCTCCGGCACATACAGGCCGCCATCGCTGGCCAGGCCGGCGAGCAGGACCTCTTCGAAGTTCAGGGCCGGGGCCTGACCGCGAGTACTGATATAACGCATTGCGAATTCCTCTGGCAGCTGCCGCTTAGTTCAAGTGCTCGACACGGATGCGCACAACCGGCCCGACGACGCCCTGCAAGGCTTCCAGCGCCTTGATGGCATCATTGATGTGCTGTTCGACGACGCGGTGGGTCAGCAGGATCATCGGCACCAGGCCGTCGTGTTCCTCGACCTCCTTCTGCATGATCGACTCGATGTTGATGCCGCGCTCGGACAGGATGCTCGCCACCTGTGCCAGCACTCCCGGATGATCCTTGGCCTGGATACGCAGGTAGTAGGCACTTTCACACGCCTCGATCGGCAGGATCGGGTGGGCGGAGAGCGAGTCTGGCTGGAAAGCGAGGTGGGGAACACGATTCTCCGGGTCCGAGGTCATGGCCCGGACCACGTCGACCAGGTCGGCGACCACGCTCGAAGCGGTGGGCTCCATGCCAGCACCGGCACCGTAGAACAGGGTGGAACCGGCTGCATCGCCGTTGACCATCACCGCATTCATCACGCCATTGACATTGGCGATCAGGCGATCAGCCGGGATCAGCGTCGGATGGACGCGCAACTCGATGCCGCGCTCGGTACTGCGTGCCACGCCCAGGTGCTTGATGCGGTAGCCCAAGGCTTCGGCATAGTTGACGTCGGCCGTGGTCAGGCGAGTGATGCCTTCTGTGTAGGCCTTGTCGAACTGCAACGGGATGCCGAAGGCGATGGACGCCAGGATCGTCAGCTTGTGCGCGGCATCGATGCCTTCCACGTCGAAGGTCGGATCGGCTTCGGCGTAGCCCAGTGCCTGTGCTTCGGCCAAGACGTCTTCGAAGGTACGGCCCTTCTCGCGCATTTCGGTCAGGATGAAGTTGCCCGTACCGTTGATGATGCCCGCTACCCAGTTGATACGGTTGGCCGACAAACCTTCGCGAATCGCCTTGATCACCGGGATGCCGCCGGCAACCGCAGCTTCGAACGCGACGATCACGCCCTTCTCGCGCGCCTTGGCGAAAATCTCGTTGCCGTGCACGGCAATCAGCGCCTTGTTGGCGGTGACCACGTGCTTGCCGTTCTCGATGGCCTTGAGCACCAGTTCACGGGCGATGGTGTAGCCACCGATCAGCTCGATGACGATATCGATCTCCGGGTTGCCGGCCACTGCGAAGACATCGTTGGTAATGGGGGTACCGGCAATCTGGCAGTTGGGGTTCGGCGAGCGCATCGCAATCTGCGCCACTTCAATACCGCGCCCGGCACGGCGGGCAATCTCCTCGGCGTTGCGCTGAAGTACGTTGAAGGTGCCGCCACCGACGGTACCTAACCCACAGATGCCTACTTTGACCGGTTTCACTCTGAACTCCCCATGAAACGACCGCCCAGATGACAGTCGTGATACTGGCCGCAGGCCCTGGGCCTGCGGCTATTGATGACGTGCGAGTGCCGTTCAGCCTTTCGCGTCGAGCGCAAGTTTGGCGACGTTCGCGGCCGGCTGGTAGCCAGGAATGACCTGCCCGTTCTCCAGCACGATGGCCGGCGTGCCGCTGACACCAATCGACTGGCCCAGCTCGAACTGCTTGGCAACCGGATTGACGCAGGAAGGCGCCTTGATGGTATCGCCCGAGACCATCTTGTCCATGGCCGCCTTGCGGTCCTTGGAACACCAGACGGCCTGCAGTTGTTCGTCACCGGCCGATTTCAGACCCTGGCGCGGGAACGCCACGTAGCGTACCTCGACACCCATGCGGTTCAGCTCGGGCACTTCGGCGTGCAGCTTGTGGCAGTACGGACAGGTGGTGTCGGTGAACACGGTGATGTGTGATTTGGTTTCGCCCACCGCCGGGTACACCACGGTATCGGCGACCGGAATGGCATTGATGGTCTTGGCGATGGCCAGCCGTTCGGTCTTCTCGGTCAGGTTGACCGGCTTGCCGTCCTGAATCTGGAACAGGTAGCCCTGCATGACGAACTGACCGTCGGCGCTGGCGTACAGCACACGACCGCCCTTGAGCTTGACCTCGTACAGACCATTGAGCGGGCTTGCGCCCACGCTTTCGATAGGGACTTCCAGTTGCAAGGTCTGCAGGGTCTTGCGAATGGCTTGCTCCGCAGCCGGGTCGGCCACGGCAAAGGTGCTGGCCAACGCAAGGGCTGCGGCGGCGAAAAGACGGGTCACGCGCATGGGAACTCCTGGAGCGACGGACTTGAGGGGCGATGGACGATCAACTCGTCACGGCCCGCTGCATAAACCGGGCAAGCCTACCACATTCATTGGGCAAGACCGACTGCGGACAACGCTCGACACAGTACCGAATCGTCCGATTTCATCCGCGCGGATGGTGTTTGGCATGCAGGTCCTGCAGACGCGCGCGCGCCACGTGGGTGTAGATCTGCGTGGTCGACAGATCGCTGTGGCCGAGCAGCATCTGCACCACGCGCAGATCCGCGCCATGGTTGAGCAGATGGGTGGCGAATGCATGACGCAGCGTGTGCGGCGACAACGACTTGGCGATGCCGGCGACCTGAGCTTGATGCTTGATGCGATGCCAGAACGTCTGCCGGGTCATCTGCTCGCCACGCTGGCTGGGAAAGACGACATCACTGGGCCTGCCGCCGAGCAGTTCATGGCGTCCATCGCGCAGGTAGCGCTCGACCCAAACCACGGCTTCCTCGCCCATGGGCACCAAGCGTTCCTTGTTGCCCTTGCCCACCACGCGCAACACGCCTTGGCGCAGATTGACCTGATCCAGGGTCAGGCTGATCAATTCGGTCACCCGCAGGCCGCAGGCATACAGCACCTCGAGCATGGCGCGGTCACGTTGGCCGATCGGCTCGCTCAGGTCCGGCGCCTGCAACAGCGCCTCGACGTCGGCTTCGGACAATGATTTGGGCAACGGCTTGCCCAGCTGCGGCATATCGATCTGCAAGGTCGGATCGCTGCCGATCAGCTTCTCGCGCAGCAAGTACCGGTAGAAACCGCGTGCGCCCGACAGCAGCCGCGCTGTAGAACGCGCCTTGTAACCCTGTTCGACCCGCCAGGCCAGGTGATCGAGCAGCACCTCGCGGCCGGCGGCCTCCAGCGCGATGCCGCGCTCCTGCAGCCAGCCGTTGAACAGGGCAAGGTCACTGCGATAGGCGTCGCGACTGTTTTGCGAGAGGCCTTTTTCCAGCCATAAGGCATCGAGGAATTGGTCGATCAGGGGGTGGTCTAGGGCTGGCATCGAGATCGTAGGGTTGTGGGGGTCCGGGGATGATAACAGGGCGCAGAGTCAGGGCGACGCCTTCGCGGGCAGAGCGCGCTCCCACATGAACATTGCCATTGAGCACTCACCTGCCAACACTCGCCCACAAACCTTCACCCACAAAAAAGGCAGCCCGAAGGCTGCCTTTTTCTGCATCAGAAACAAACTGTTCTCAGGACAGTTTTTCCTTGATACGTGCTGCTTTACCAGACAGGTCGCGCAGGTAGTACAGCTTGGCTTTACGCACGTCACCACGACGTTTCACGGCCATGCTGTCGATCTGCGGGCTGTAGGTCTGGAAAGTACGCTCTACGCCAACACCGTTGGAGATTTTACGTACGGTGAAAGCACTGTTCACGCCGCGGTTGCGCTTGGCGATGACAACGCCTTCGAACGCCTGCAGACGGGAACGATCGCCTTCCTTCACTTTCACCTGAACGACGATGGTGTCGCCCGGGGCAAAGGGAGGGATTTCTTTGCTCATCTGCTCGGCTTCGAGTTGCAGAATGATTTTGTTGGTCATGCTGTGCTCCTAAGGCAAATCGTCTGAATTGCCATCGATACGTTAACTATCGTTCCGCTCGCGGAGATACTCCGCCAGCAGCTTGTTCTCTTCTCCAGAAAGCGAGCGTCTTTCCAGAAGATCGGCACGTCGTTCGTAGGTCCGCCCAAGGGACTGCTGCAAACGCCAGCGCCGGATGTGTGCATGATTGCCGCTAAGCAATACGTCGGGAACACGCTGATCCGCATACACCTCCGGTCGGGTGTAGTGCGGGCAATCCAGCAGACCGTCCGTGAAGGAGTCTTCCTCCGCGGAGTCCGCATGCCCCAAAGCTCCGGGCAGCAGTCGTGTAACCGCATCGATCAGGACCATGGCGGGCAATTCACCGCCCGACAGCACATAGTCGCCAACAGACCACTCTTCATCGACATGAGCTTCAATGAAACGCTCGTCGATGCCTTCATACCGCCCGGCGATCAGAATCAGGGATTCGGAAGTCGCCAGTTGTTTCACGGCGCCCTGTACCAGCGGTCGGCCCTGGGGCGAGAGGTAGATCACCTTCGCCGCTTCCCCTGCTGCTGCCTTGGCCTGAACCAACGCGTCTTCCAGGGGCTTGATCTTCATCACCATTCCCGGACCACCGCCGAAGGGCCGGTCATCCACTGTGTGGTGACGGTCCGTGGTGTAGTCCCGCGGGTTCCAGCAGGTCAGTTGCAACAACCCCTGTTTCACCGCGCGGCTGGTAATGCCGTACTCACTGATGGCCGAGAACATCTCGGGGAACAGGGTGATCACTTCAACGCGAAGGGTTGCCATCGCCTAGAAGTCCGCATCCCAATCCACCCTCATCTCGCCAGCGGCCAAGTCGACCTTCAACACGCATTGCGCCGTATAGGGCAACAGGCGTTCACGATCATCCAGGCTGCCCGCGCAGGGCTTCACCACCATTACATCGTTGGCGCCGGTCTCCAACAGGTGATCGATGGTGCCGAGCAATTGCTCCTGCAGATCGATGACCTTCAGGCCCTGAAGCTGATACCAGTAGTAATCATCTTCGGCCAGGTCGGGCAAAAGGCTGCGCGAGATGCAAATCTCGTAACCGGACAGAAGACGGGCTTCGTCGCGATCATCCAGGCCTTTCAACTTGGCAACCAGATCCTTTTGTGTGGATCGGCCGCTGACCAGCTCTACCTGTTTGACGACAACCCCTTCGCGCTTGAGCGTCCAGGTCTTGTAGTCGAGCAGGTTTTCTATCGGATCGGTAAAGGAAAAGACCTTCACCTCGCCGCGAACGCCGTGTACCGAGAAAATCTTGCCGACGACGATCAAGTCATCAGCGGAATCTGGCGTCGCGTTCATATTGCTCAGGCCGCGGCCTTGGCAGCTTCCTTCAGCAACTGAGCAACACGCTCAGAAGGCTGTGCACCCACGCTCAACCAGTGGTTGACGCGCTCTTGGTTCACGGACAGACGGATTTCCTGACCACGGGCAACAGGGTTGAAGAAACCCACGTGCTCTTTGTGGGAACCGTCACGCGGGTTGCGCGAATCGGTTACGGTCAGTTGGTAAAACGGGCGCTTTTTGGAGCCGCCACGGGCAAGACGGATGGTTAGCATTGAACATCGTTCCTGTAGTCGGTGCTGCAAATCATAATGCACAGCGGGCACACGGGTGCCCGAAAGGCCGCATATTCTCAAGGAATACACGGACATTTGCAAATGCCTTTTTCCGATAGGTCGGGGCTTGCAGCGTGGATTTGCCTATAAGCCGTTGCAAGCAACGGAGTTTGGCCACATGGCCAGGGTATTCATCGGCACGGGAAGTGCAGGTGCGGGAGCAGGCTCCCAAAGGACTCTCGTGCCGACGGAATGCGTTACATCTTGGGCATGCCGCCACCGCCGCCGGGCAGCATGCCGCCCATGCCGCGCATCATCTTGGCCATGCCACCCTTGGTGGAAAACTTCTTCATCATCTTCTGCATCTGCTTGTGCTGCTTGATCAAGCGACCGATGTCCTGCACCTGCGTGCCCGAACCCATGGCGATACGGCGCTTGCGCGAGCCGCTGATCACGTCCGGATCGCGGCGCTCGGCCGGGGTCATGGAGTTGATGATGGCTTCCATCTGCTTGAACTGCTTTTCGGCGACATTCTGGGCATTGCCCATCTGCGAGAGATTCACACCGCCGATGCTGGGCAACTTGTCCATCAGGCCACCGAGGCCGCCCATGGTCTTCATCTGCACGAGCTGGTCACGGAAGTCTTCGAGGTCGAAGCCCTTGCCCTTCTTCAGTTTCTTGGCGAGCTTGTCGGCCTTGTCCTTGTCCAGCGTCTGTTCGGCCTGCTCGATCAGGCTGAGCACGTCGCCCATGCCCAGGATGCGCGAGGCGATCCGGTCGGGGTGGAACGGCTCGAGCGCTTCGCTCTTCTCGCCCATACCGATGAACTTGATCGGCTTGCCGGTGATGGCACGCACCGACAGCGCGGCACCGCCACGGGCGTCGCCGTCGACCTTGGTGAGGATCACACCGGTGAGCGGCAGCGCATCACCGAAGGCCTTGGCCGTGTTGGCCGCGTCCTGACCGGTCATGGCGTCGACCACGAACAGCGTTTCAGCCGGCTTGACGGCCGCGTGCAGTTGCTGGATCTCGCCCATCATCTCGGCGTCGATGTGCAGACGGCCGGCGGTGTCGAGAATGACCACGTCGATGAACTTGAGCTTGGCCTCGCGGATCGCGGCGTGAGCGATGTCCACCGGTTTCTGGCTGATGTCGGACGGGAAGAAGGTCACGCCGATATCGCTGGCCAGGGTCTCCAGCTGCTTGATGGCCGCCGGACGGTAGACGTCGGCCGACACCACCATCACGGTCTTCTTCTTGCGCTCCTTGAGGAAGCGCGCCAGCTTGCCGGCGGTAGTGGTCTTGCCCGCGCCCTGCAGACCGGCCATCAGGATGACCGCCGGCGGGGTCACCGCCAGGCTCAGTTCCTCGTTGGCGGCGCCCATCATTTCGACGAGCTCGGCCTGGACGATCTTCACGAACGCCTGGCCCGGGGTCAGGCTGCGCGAAACCTCGGTGCCGACCGCACGCTCCTTGACCTTGTTGACGAAGTCCTTCACCACCGGCAGGGCGACGTCGGCTTCGAGCAACGCCATGCGCACTTCGCGCAGGGTGTCTTTGATATTGTCCTCGGTCAGCTTGGCTTTGCCGGTAACGTGGCGAAGCGTCTGCGAGAGGCGGTCTGTAAGGTTTTCAAACATGTCGCGATCCTTTCTGGCTCTGGTTGAGCCGAGGTTGTGGCGGCAAGAGCAGGCCGGCGATTATAACCAAGAGTGGGTGCCACGGACACTGCGCGGTACGCAGTCTTTCGTCGGCGGGCATTTGATGCCAAACTCAGGCACTTTCCGGCTTGTGCTCCACAGGACCTATGCTCCCCTTGTCACCCAGTCTATTACCCACCCTCGCCGCCGCCTGCCTGTACGCCGCTGCGACTGCCTATCAGGCGACCCGCATTGGCCAAGGCAGCAAGGCTGACAAGCGCCTGCTCTACCTGTTTGGCTTCCTGGCCGTCATCGCCCATGGCTGCGCGCTGTTCTCGCAACTGCTGACACCGCTGGGGCTGAGCCTGGACTTCTTCAGCGCCGCCAGCCTGATCGCCGTGGCGGTGATCGCCCTGACCCTGCTGGCGACCAGTCAGATTCCCGTGGAAAACCTGCTGGTGCTGCTGTTCCCCCTGGGCCTGGCCACCATCCTGATCGCGCAGTTCGTGCCCGGCGGAACCGCGCCGCTGATCCACGAAGAGCCTGGCATCCTTACGCACATCCTGCTGTCCATACTCGCGTACGGCATGTTCACCATCGCCGTGTTCCAATCGCTGCTGCTGTTGCTGCAGGATCACCAACTCAAAAACAAGCACCCCGCCGGACTGATCAAGAACTTTCCGCCGCTCCAGACCATGGAAAGCCTGCTGTTCGGCTTCATCTGGGCTGGCTGGGGATTGCTGTCGCTGTCGCTGATTTCAGGCTGGGTGTTCGTCGAGAACCTGTTCGCGCAGCACCTGGTCCACAAGACCCTGCTGGCGTGCCTGGCCTGGATCGTCTTCAGCGTCCTGCTGTGGGGGCGCAATCGCCTGGGCTGGCGCGGGCACAAGGCGATTCGCTGGACGCTGGCCGGGTTCTGCCTGCTGATGCTGGCCTATTTCGGCAGCAAGCTGGTTCGCGAATACATTCTGCACATCTGACAGGTCACCCATGGACACTCTGCCCCTAGGGCCGATGCTCGGCGCGCTGGCGCTGGCCATTCTCCTCGCCGCGCTGCTGTGTGCAGTGGACGCGGCGGTGCACACACTCGCCGCTCAGCGCCCTACCGGGCGCAACGGCGATCGGCCAGTGCTCCAGGCGCCCCTGCCCAGCCTGATACTGCTGAGCACCCTGGTCCGCGCCCTGGCCGTGACCCTGGGCGTCACGCTGGGCATCTATCTGCGAGGCGCTCATGGCGCCTGGCTGGGGGGCCTGGGCACTGCAATCATTCTGCTGGTGCTGGCCGACTACCTGCCACGTCATCTTGCCCAGCGCTACCCGCGGCCGTTCATCGGCATGGCCAATGCGCTGCTGGCACCGCTGCTCAAGCTGGTCTGGCCGCTGGCGTGGTTGCTGGACGGCGCTGCGCGCCTGCTGGTCGTACCCTTCGCCCGCAAGGACCCGAATCAGGGCCCCCGGCAGGAACCTGCCCAGCCCCGCAGCGTGCTCGATGAATTGGCTGCCGAGGCGCGCAGCAACAAGCCGCACCTGGCCAACAGCATTCATGCCCTGGACAAGATCACGGTCAACGACATTCTGGTGCCACGCAACGAGATCGACGGTATCAACCTGGAAGACTCGCTGGACGAGATCATCGACCAGTTGATGATCAGCCGGCACACCCGCCTGCCGGTTTTCCACAATGACATCAACCATGTCGAGCGCGTGCTCAACACCCGCCAGATCAGCCACTTGCTGCCTCAACGCGAGTTGACCATCGAAGCCTTGCTGGCTGCCTGCTACGAAGCCTATTTCGTACCGGAAAGCACGCCCCTGCAGATGCAGCTGCTCAACTTCCACAAACAGCAGCGGCGGCTGGGCATCGTCGTCGACGAGTACGGCGAGGTGCAGGGCATCGTTACCCTGGAAGACATTCTGGAAGAGATCGTCGGCGAGTTCGAAGATGACGACGCCTTGGCCAATCCCCATATCCACCCGCAGCTGGACGGCCGCTTCGTGGTCGAGGGTCAGGCCTCCATCCGTGACATCAACAAGAGCCTGGGCTGGCACCTGCCCAGTGACGGTCCCAAGACCCTCAACGGTCTGGTGACCGAGGCATTGGAAAGCATCCCGGCCAGCGCCGTCTGCCTGAAGATAGGCCGCTATCGGATGGAGATTCTCGAAACCGAGGAAAACCGTGCGTCGCGGGTACTGATCTGGCACGCAAGTAGCCTGCCTGCGGCATGACACCAACTTAGCAAGCCGTCTTGACTGGCGCCGCCGTTCGACAGGCGCCAGTCGACCTACGCCTTACAACTCGACCTTGACCGCCTGCGAGGAACGTGTGGCCTTTGCACGGGCCGCTTCGATCGATTCGTCGCGGGCCAGGGCCACGCCCATGCGCCGCTGTCCATTGACTTCAGGCTTGCCGAACAGACGCAGTGCCGTATCCGGCTCGGCCAACGCAGCTCCAAGGTTGTCGAAGGCGGTCTGGCGGGAATTGCCTTCGACCAGAATCACCGCCGAGGCCGACGGCCCGAACTGACGAACCAGCGGGATCGGCAGGCCGAGAATGGCACGGGCATGCAGGGCGAACTGGGAAAGGTCCTGGGAAATCAGCGTGACCAGACCGGTATCGTGCGGACGCGGCGAGACCTCGCTGAACCACACCTGATCGCCCTTGATGAACAGCTCGACGCCGAACAGACCACGCCCACCCAGGGCTTCGGTCACCGCGCGAGCCACACGCTCCGATTCGGCCAGAGCCACCGGGCTCATCGCCTGGGGCTGCCAGGACTCCTGATAGTCGCCCTTCTCCTGGCGATGGCCGACCGGCGCGCAGAACGTCGTGCCGCCCACGTGGCGCACGGTCAGCAGGGTGATCTCGTAGTCGAAGTCGATGAAGCCCTCGATGATCACCCGGCCCTTGCCGGCGCGCCCGCCTTCCTGGGCATACTCCCAGGCCGCCTGCACATCGGCGGACGTGCGCAACAGGCTCTGGCCCTTGCCCGAGGAACTCATGACCGGCTTGACCACGCAGGGGAAGCCAAGGTCCTGCACGGCCCGCTCGTAGTCCTCGAAGGTGTCGGCAAAATGATACGGCGAGGTCGGCAGGTCCAGCTCTTCGGCAGCCAGGCGCCGGATGCCCTCACGGTTCATGGTCAGTTGGGCCGCACGCGCGGTCGGCACCACGGTGAAACCCTCGGACTCCAGCTCCACCAGAGTGGCCGTGGCGATGGCCTCGATCTCGGGCACGATGTAATGCGGCTTTTCCGCTTCGATGACCGAGCGCAAGGCGGCGCCGTCAAGCATGTTGATGACGTGGCTGCGGTGGGCAACCTGCATGGCGGGCGCATCGGCGTAGCGATCGACGGCAATGACTTCGACGCCCAGGCGCTGCAGCTCGATCACCACTTCCTTGCCCAACTCGCCGCAGCCACACAGCAATACGCGGGTCGCGGTCGGCGACAGGGGGGTTCCGATACGGGTCATTTCAGGTCCTCAGGGAAGCGTCTGGATCGAGGGGCAGCACGCACGCCTGCCCGACAGGGGCGGGCATTTTAACCCAACACGGCGTTGCGCGCGCCAGTACCGCCGCCCGAGGGCACGAGCTCGACTAAAGGCTCGGCAACATCAGGCCCTGGGCCACGGCGCGCTGATGAGCCAGACGCAGGACGTCGCGACGCTGCTCGTCGCTCATGCGCCCCCACTGGGTGATTTCGACTGCGGTGCGCTGGCAGCCTGTGCACACATCGTCCTCGTCCAGTGCACACACGCTGATGCAGGGTGACTTGACCGGCTTGGGTAGAGGATTCATGAATCCTGCTCGGTCAGTTCGCGCGCGTAACGCTGGGCATTGTGGACGTAGTGCGCGGCGCTGGCTTCGAGCATGCGCTTCTGGGCTTCGGTCAGTTCGCGCACGACCTTGCCCGGTGACCCCATGACCAGCGATCCATCGGGAATTTCCTTGCCTTCGGCGATCAGCGAGTTGGCTCCGATGATGCAGTGCTTGCCGATCCTGGCACCGTTGAGGATGACCGCGTTGATCCCGATCAGGCTGAAGTCGTCCACGGTGCACCCATGCAGCATGGCATTGTGGCCAATGGTGACGCCGCGACCGATGGTCAGCGGCACGCCGGCGTCGGTGTGCATCACGGTGCCGTCCTGGACGTTGCTGTGCTCGCCGATGTCGATCAGTTCGTTGTCGCCGCGCAGCACGGCGCCGAACCACACGCTGGCGCCGGCCTGCAGCCGCACCTTGCCGATCAGGGTGGCGTTGGGTGCGATCCAGCTGTCGGGATGGGTTTCGACGCGAGAGTCGCCCAGACGGTATTTCATGTGATGTCCTCGACGCAGCAGCGGTCGGCACGGCACTTGGCCGAGCGACGCTCAGATGGCGGTGTAGTGCTCGGGAGGCCGGTGCAGGCTGATCCGGGCGTCATACATCAGATTGACCAGCTCGACGATCATGATCGCCGACAACCCCCAGATCTTGTATTCGCCGAAGCGGTAGCTGGGCACATACCAGCTGCGCCCCTGGTAATCGATGCGGTGGGTATGTTCGCGCGGATCCTGGCGGAAGAACTCCAGCGGCACCGAGAACACGGCAGCGATTTCGGCATCGTTTGGCTGGTATTCGACGTAGTCGGGAATGATCCCGACAAAAGGCGTGACCTTGAGCCCGTGCTTGGAGAACAGCGGGCTGAGCGGACCGATCACTTCCACCAGCCCCGGCGGCAGACCGATTTCCTCTTCGGCCTCACGCAGGGCGGTGAACACCAGGTCCGGGTCCTGCGGGTCGCGCCGACCGCCGGGAAAGGCCACTTCGCCGCCGTGGGTGGAGAGCCCCGAGGCACGTAGCGTCAGGACCAGTTCGGGCTCGTCGCTGCGAGTGATGGGCAGCAGCACCGCCGCTTCGGGAAAACGGCTGTCGGTTTCCAGCGTGCGTGGGGTGTGGCTGCTCACTCGGCGCAGTAGCTCGTCCAGCATGGCGTTTCTCGATCCGTGGCCTGCTGGCATGATGCACCAAAAGCCGCTGGCAGCCCAAGCCCGATTTGCCCCGCCGCAGGCTTGCGGCCCTTGGACAGTACGGCCAAGATAGCGGCAGCCATCAAGGATCTCAGCATGAATTTCTGCAGCCATTGCGGCAACCCGGTGACCCTGCGCATCCCCACCGGCGACACACGTCCCCGATTCGTCTGCGGACATTGCCACCTCGTTCATTACCAGAATCCCAAGGTGGTGGCAGGCTGCATCGCCGTATGGCAGGGACAGGTCCTGTTATGCCGGCGGGCCATCGAACCGCGCCGCGGTTTCTGGACCCTGCCCGCAGGCTTCATGGAAAATGGCGAAACCCTGCAGCAGGCCGCCAGCCGCGAAACCATGGAAGAAGCCTGCGCCCAGGTGACCGACCTTGCGCTGTACACCGTTTTCGATCTACCGCACATCAGCCAGGTGCAGGTGTTCTACCGTGCCGAAATGTCCGAGCCTGTGTTTGCCGTGGGTGAGGAAAGTCTGGAAGTGGGATTGTTCGCGCAAAATCAGATCCCTTGGGCGGAGCTCGCTTTCCCCACCGTCGGGCGTACCTTAGAATACTTTTTCGCTGACCGGCTGGAGCATAACTATCCGGTCCGCAACGAGTGTGTGGGGCCGTTGCTCGCGCAGCCGCCTCAGACCTGACCCGACGCACCGGCACCCGCGGTGCGTATTCATTGCAGGAATACTCCATCGATGCGCTGCCTGACCGCCCTGTTCTGCCTGTGCTTCGCCGTGAGCGCCGAGGCGGCCTTCACCGTTACCGTGGAACGCAAGCCGGTTGACCAGATCGGCGTTGTGGCTAAACCCGGCAAGCGCCTGGGCGTGGATCCGATCGACAAGGTGCTGGTGCTCAAGACCAGCCGCCAGTTGCAGTTGATCAGCGGCGGCGAGCCGCTCAAGAGCTATCGCATTTCGCTGGGCAAGCAACCCAACGGTGCCAAGGAACGAGAGGGCGACAAACGCACCCCCGAAGGTTTCTACTGGCTCGACTGGCGCAAGGTCAGCGATCGGTTCAACCTGGCCATGCACGTTTCCTACCCCAATATCAGCGACGCGGCCCGGGCTCGCCGCGAGGGCGTTCCACCCGGCAGCATGATCATGATCCACGGTACTCCGATCGACGCGGAGTACCCGGAATGGTACTTCGCCACCCTGGACTGGACCGATGGCTGCATCGCCATGAAAAACGACGACATGCGAGAGGTGTGGAGCCTGGTCAAGGACGGCACGATGATCGAGATCCGGCCTTGAGCCGAAGGCTTTCTGCAGCGGCGCAATCGTGACGGTCCTTCAGGCATCATAGGAACCATCCTACGAGTGGTTCCTTTTTCTAATCCTCGCTTTCCCACTGTCTGTCAGATTCTTCCTACCTACAACCCTTCTCCCCTGCCCGTTCCCTGGGAAGTCCTGCCTCATAAAGTGGCCCCCTATTGATTGGTCGACAACTGGGGCTGGGCTGCAATGACGATTTTCCGCAAAGACTGCCTGTTATCCATGCTGCTATTGGGACCTGCCCTGGCGCTGGCCGAAACAGGCGTGCCCAAGCTGGATGACCAGATTTTGCGCCAGTTCGATAGCCAGCGTCTGGAGCGCGAAGCGACCGAACGAGCACAACGACTGGAAACCCTTCATAAAGACACAGCGGTGCAAGCGCCGGCCGCCCCGCAACGGGTCGAGAGCGATGCCGATTGCTGGCCGGTTTCCGCCGTGCAGGTGCAGGACAACCATCTGCTGGATACCGATACGCTGCAAGCCGTTCTCAAGCCTTGGGTTTCGCCGTGCATCGGCGTCAGCGACATCAACCAGATGCTGCTCGCGCTGACGGGTGCCTATGTGAAGGCCGGTTACATCGCCGCCCGACCTTACGTCCTTCGATTGCCCGAAGCCGATGGCGAACTGGTACTCGCCATGCTCGAAGGCTTTATCGAGTCGATCGAAATCGCCGATGGCAGTACCGATCTGGCGCTGGGCAGCGCCTTCCCCGGAATGATTGGCCGACCGCTCAAACTCACCGATTTGGAAAGTGGCCTGGACCAGCTCAACCGTTTGCGTTCGGTCGACCTGACCCTGGACATCGCGCCCGGCGAGCAGGTGGGCGGCACGCGGATCATTCTGCGTCCGCGAGGCACACGCAGATCCTGGACCTTGGGCGCCGGTCTGAACAACCGCGGCAGCGACAGTTCCGGGCGGCACCAGGCGCAATTGAGCATGAGCCTGGACAACCCGTTGCACCTCAACGATTCGCTGGCTGCCAGCTATGCCCACAGCCTGGACGGTGGCGCAGGCTTCAGTCGCCAAGGTGGGCTGTTCTACGAAATACCCTACGGGCGCTGGACGCTGAATACCTTAGCGAGTCGTTTCGAATCGCGGGCACCATTGGCTAATCGCCACAACGTGGCGCAGAGCCTGGAGAGCTACGGGCTCAAGCTGGACCGTAGCCTGTGGCGCAACCAGACCACGCTGCTCAACGCACACCTGCGCCTGGACCAGACTCGCACCGACCTGCTGTTCGACGGCACGACCGTGCGCAACGGCCGCACGACGCTGAGCGTTGCCAGCTTCGGGCTGAACCTGACTCACCTGGGCGATTCGGTGTGGAGTGGGTACCTGGGCTACTCCCGCGGGCAGGGTTGGCTGGGGAGCGATAGCACACCGCTGCGCCATGACGCGCCCCAACCGCGTTTCGAAAAGTACCGGGGCACGGTCACTCGCCGTTCGCTGTTCAACCTGCTCGAACGGCGCTGGGCCTGGAACACCGAACTGGATCTTCAGTACAGCCCCGACCCGCTGCCCAGCCTGGAGCAGTTGCGCCTGGCCGGCAGCGGCAACGTGCGTGGCTACCGCCTGGACAGCCAGCCGGTGTCCAACGGCGCCACCCTGCGCAACACCCTGAGCACCTCTCACCTGCTGGCCCCCGGCCTGTACCTGACACCCCGTGCCGGGTTGGACCTGGGCTGGGGCCAGCACACCTACAACCAGGTCCAGACCCAACAGGCCGTCGGCCTGAGTACGGGTGCGGCCCTGAGTTGGACCGATGGACAGCTGACTCTGGACTATCAACGCGGATTGCATCGGCGCACCAGTACATCACCGGAGCCAGGTTTCTGGACCTTCGGGCTGTCGCAAGCCTTTTGAAACACGCGTTCTGACATGGAAGTTCTGACACGGAAGTTCTGACCAACACGTTCTGAAAAACTTCTAAAAACAGGTACACATCCCCATGAAAAAACCATCACGTTGTGTTCAGCGCGACACCTTGCGCCTGGCGATTGCCAGTATCGTACTGGCCCCTTACATGGCCAGCGCCGACGTCATCCAGCCCGCCTTCGAGTCGGGGCCTACACCAGTCATCGTCAACGGCTCGGGCCGTGCGCCTGTCGTCGATATCGTCGCACCCAACGCCGCCGGCCTATCGCACAATCGCTACGAGCAATACAACGTCGGCCTACCTGGCGTGGTGCTGAACAACAGCTTGCAGGCCGGTCAGGCCCACGTGGGTGGAGAGTTCCAGGATGTCCAGGCCAATGCGCAGTTCAGGGGTCAGGCCGCCAGTACCATTCTCAATGAAGTGATTGGTCGGCGCCGCTCCGATATCAATGGCGAGCAGGTGATCTTCGGCCAGGCAGCCGACTACGTACTGGCCAACCCCAACGGTATTTCCCTGAACGGCGCGCGGGTGAACCTTGGGGTGAATAATCAGGCGACCTTCCTGGTGGGTCGGCCTCAGGTCGAGAACGGCCGTATCGCCGGATTCGACACGGGCGGTACGGTCGACCCTCGCGCAGCACTGCGGGTGAACGGTACAGGTGTCACGGTGAACGGCGGTTCGCTGGCCTTGATCGCGCCGAGGATCGACCAGCAAGGTCAGATCAACGCAGAGCAGAATCTCGACATTCTGTTAGGCAGCCACCGGGTCGATGCCAACAGCCTGGCAATCAGCAACATTCAGCAGAACGGCTTCAAGACCGATGCGCAGTTGGTGGGGGCCATGCATGCCAATCGGATCAATATCCTCAGCACGCGCGAAGGTGCCGGTATCAACATGGGCATCAGCCAGATCGAGGCGCGGCAGGGCATCGATATAGCGTCCCAGGGCAATCTGAACATGGCCAGCACCGCCCTTCGCGACGGCCTGGCGACCCAGGGCGAATTGAACGCTGGCGACGGCGATATTCGCCTCAGCGCGGTCGGTGATCTGAGCCTCAAGTCGGTGCGCGCGCGCGGCGCGTCGATTACCGCTGATGCCGGTGCCAACCTGAACCTGGACACCTTGACCCGCACCACTGAATCCAGCCTGAGAAACGGCGTGGAAAACGACTGGTACTTTCTGCCCGCGGGCGCAACCATCACTACAGTCGATAAAAGACGGATCGAACACCTGACCAACAGCCTCGACGTAACGCACAATGTAACCCTGAGCGCAGGCAACAACGCCAAGCTCGCCGCCACCCACATCAGTAGCGGCGGTGACATTGCCGTGCGCGCGGGCGACGCGCTGGAAGTGATCGCCAATGTCGATCAAACCCTGGACCGCGTGACCGTCAGCAACCAACGCCAAGGTGCGCAGCGCCTGGACAGCACCGCCACGCAGACGGCGCAAACCGCCGCGTCCAGCCGCCTGGATGGAAAATCGATCAGCCTGGCCGGGCGTGCCGTCAAGGTCACCGGCAGTGATCTGACCAGCCGCAGTGATATTGATCTTTCGGGCACCGACTCGGTGGACATCGGTACCGTCGCCCTGCATGGCTCGGTGAAGCAAAACAGTCGCGAAGGGCACGTGATCGTCCGGCGCTCGCGCACTGAGATGCACGACCGCGAGAAGACCATCGACCACCGTGGCAGCCAGCTGACGGCGGACGCCGGCAAGGTCGAGGCCAAGGCCGATCGCGTGGACCTTGTCGCCGCGAAGGTCCGGGCCAAGGATATCGTCCTGCAAAGCGGTTCCCAAGGTCTCACCATAGAAGGCGTACAAGCGCACAAGCGCCTGGAAAATGCGCGTCTGGATACGGCTCTGTTCAGATCGTCCGATCGCAGCTACGACCGCAGCCAAAGCACCTATCAAGGTAGCTCGCTCCAGGCCAGTGACACCGTGAACCTGGAGAGCCAGTACGACACTCAGATCATAGGCTCGAGCATTTCGGCCAAGGGCGATCTCAAGGTCAAGACTGAGGGTCATTTGACTGTCCGTGCCGGTGAGCAGAGCAGCGAATCCACACTCAAGGGCAAGGACTGGAACCTGACGGTGTTCGTCGAGGCTGCCGGACCCGGCTCGGGCCAGCCAGTCGACGATGCGCAAGGCGCATCTGGACAAGTGAACGTAGGCGCAGGGTTGCGCCAGCAGTGGACATTGGACACCGCACAACTGACCACCCACCAGGCCAGCACGCTAAAGGGCAAAAACGTCACGCTGGAGGCTGGAGAAACCTTGGCCATGCTCGGCTCGTCGGTCGAGGCCGAGCAGGACGCGGTGCTCACGGCTCAGGACATCCGCATCCTGGCGACACAGGCACTGCGCAGCTTCCGCAATCGGGAAACCGGGAGGACCGTAGGCTACGAGATCACCTCAGGCCTCGATCGCGTGGGTGTGGCGTCCACATTCAGCCTGCAGACCGACACCGATGGGCGCAGTGAAAGCGTGCACACCCGCAGCACCGTCAAGGCGGGTAAGGACGCTCGCCTGACAGCGAAAACGCTGACCACCCAGGCGGCGCATGTGGAAGCCGGGGGGCTATTGCGAGTGCGCGCCGATGAGGTTCGCAACCAGGCTGTCACCGACGCCACCAAGACCGCCCTGGACTACAACAAGATCAAGCTCAGCGCAGGCATTTCGTTGGACTACGGTGCCATAACCCGTCAGGTACAGAAGCTGTGGACGGGCGTCGATCAGACCAGCCTGTATTCCACCGGCCTGGAGGACAGCCTGCTGCCGTGGAGCGTGGGTATCAATCTCAAGGGTGACTACCAGGATCGCAACAGCCAGTCGCTGACCCACATTGCCCGCGTCACGGAATTCAAGGGCGGTGACATCGATATCGCGGTCACCGGCAAGCTGCACGACATCGGAACCCAGTATGAGAGCACGGTCGGAGCGATCGCCTTGAGCGCTGGCAGCCATACCTTGGACGCTGCTCGAAACAGCGTGCGCACCACCATCGACGCGCTGGGGGTGGACGCCATCGCTCGGCTGGAAACGTCGATCGGTGCCGACTGGACGTTCGGCGCCGCTGCCCGGGGCCACAGCAGTGCTCAGCACAAGACCGTGGAAACCGCCGTGGTCGGCAGCCTGCTTGGCAAGAAAGGTATCGCCATCCAGTTGGGCACCGATGGTGTGTATGAAGGCACCCTGATGAGCAGCGAAGAAGGGCCGATCAGTATCGACAGCGGGGGCAACCTGCAACTGCGCCAGGCCAGCAACAGCATCGTCAAGCATGACGACGGGACCCGTGGACGCGGTGCGGTGCAAGTCAGTGGCACTGTGGTGCCGGCGCCCGTGATCACCGGCGCAGCCATCGGCGGTAGTGGGCAGTACACCGAACTCGACAGCACGCAGACCATCGGCGTGGGCGGTCGATTCGATACGCCGGGTGCAGTCACGTTGACCGCCGGGGGCAATGTGATCATGCAGGGTACCGATATCGGCTCGCAGCAAGCCCCTGTCGGGAGCCTGTCCATCAATGCCGGCGAGAGCGTCGTGGTACTTGCCAGCATCGATACCGCCAGAGCGGAGGGTAACGTCTATGGCGGGAGCGGCTCGCTGAGGGTCAGCGCGCAGCCGGCAACGGGTGGCAGACCACTGGCGGGCGGTGCAGGTTTCGAGTTCGGCCAGACCGACGAAGATTCGACGCTGCGACGCGGCGCGCAATGGCATGTGCTCGGCGACATGGCGGTGACAGCCGGCAGCGACCATGCCGCAGCCATATTGCTGGAGGGGCTGCAGGCCAACGCCGGCCGTATCGCACTGGACGCCAGCAGAGGCGGTATCCACATCAACGCGGCACGCTCTACCAGCGAGCGGGATAACAAGCTGATTTCCGCCTCGTTCAACCTGGGAGGGCAGGCAGGCGGTGCAAACAGAACCTATTCGCTCGATGAGTTCGCTGCACAGTTCAAGCTCGACTACGACAAACTGCAGAGCAGCACCTATGCCAACGCTCGGTTGACCGCAGGCACGGTCGACTTCAACAGCCCAGGTGAACTGCGGCTGGCCGGTGCGCAGGTGCACGCCGATCAGGTCAACGGCTCGGTGGGCAGTCTGCACGCCCGCAGCATGAAGGACCATGTCGATGCCATCACCGTCAAGGCCGAGGCCGAAATCGGCATGGGCGGAGATCCGTGGGGGGCAATCGGCGGCCTGGCGAGCCTGGCAGGCGAATGGGGTACCAAGGCCAAAGAGCGCTTGGACCAGCTGAACGCTGCCTACTCGCTGCCCGTCTCGGCCAAGCTCGGCTTCGACATGCGGCGCGAACTTCGTGACACCGTGGCACATAGCACGGTCCTCAATGGCCGGGACAGCATCGGTCTGGAGGTCACTCACCAGACGCGGTTGGAAGGTGCACAGTTGCAGACTGCCAGCGACCGGGTGGCGCTGAACAACGACCGTCTGCAGACCAGTGACCTGGACTCGCGCGACCGGTTGGTGACTGTGTCGCTGCTGGCCCTGACCCCTTCGTTGGGCGCGATCAAGGACGTATACGACCATCTGCAGAAGGACAAGCCGGAAGAACTCACGATCGACACCGGGCTGTTCCGTGAGGGCGGCCATGACCGCACCCAGTACCTGACAGGAGGTGTGGAAAAACTTTCGCTCTGACCTCCCATTGCGACCCCATGGAACCGGGGTTGCACACCTCTCTGCGGCCTGACAATCGTTTAGGCCGCATCCTACGGGGCGCTGCGCGCAGTCCGCCTGTCGCATCGCGCCCACCCTTCCTAAGGTAATCCACTGTGCATCGGCCATCGGTCGATGCACAGACCAATCCTGGACCTAAGGAAAGACCTCGATGACCCACGCCTCAAAACACTTACGCCACCTGACCCTACGCTCACTGCCGCTGGCCATCGCCGCTGCGCTGCTGGTGCCTTGCTCATACGCCGGCGCCGATGGCCTGACAGCATTCGATGGGGCCGCTGCGAAGCCAATCATCCACAGCGACCGTACCGTGCCGGTGATCGACATCGTCGCGCCCAACCAGGCGGGCCTCTCGCATAACGTCTACAGCGAATACAACGTGGGCACCGAGGGTGTGGTGCTCAACAACAGCGTGGTGGCCGGGCACAGTGAACTGGCCGGCGCGATGCACGCCAACCCGCAACTGGGTGGCACGGCCGCCAGCACCATCCTCAACGAGGTGGTCGGGCACAACCGCTCCAACATCAACGGCCCACAAGTGGTCTTCGGCGCGGCGGCAGACTATGTGCTGGCCAACCCGAACGGCATCACCCTCAACGGCGCCAGCCTGGCCAATGTGCCGCGTGCAACCTTTGTGGTCGGTTCGCCCACGCTGCAGGATGGACAACTGCACCAGCTCGACACGCAGGCCGCCAAGGGCGTTCTGCGCGTGGACAAGAACGGGGTGAACAACCTGGACGGCAGCCTTGCGCTGATAGCGCCTAGCATCGCCAGCAACGGATCGATCCGTGCAGCCGGCGACGTTGACCTGTTGCTCGGCAGCAATGTCATCGATTACGCCAGCAATGAAGTCGTCAGCAGTACGCGCACGCCCAAGCGCATCGATGCCAACCTGCTTGGCGCCATGGACAGCGAGGGTCGCATCCGCGTCGTCAGCACCCACGAAGGTGCCGGTATCAAGATGCCGGGTGTCCAGATGAAGGCGGACAAAGGCATCAGCATCGCAGCCGCAGGCGACATCACCCTGCAGGGCCGCGCCAGCGGCGATGAACCGGCGCCACAGGCACGCCTCGACGCGGGCAGCGCAGAGCTGAGGGTGAACAGCACGCAACAGCTCAACCTGGCCGACGCGCAGCTGCGCAGCCAAGGCGAGCTGTCCCTGACCGCGCATGCCCTGCGCAGCCAGGGCGTGGATGCCGTCGCCGAAGGCGCCTTGCGCATCCGAGCCAGCACGGCGAGAAACAACGCGGACCAGGCGCAGGTCAGCCGCTATCAAGGCAGCGAGGTGGATGTCTCGGTCGACGGCAACATCAACGACGTCGGAACGTCCTATCTCACCACCACCGGCATGACCCGCATCACCGCCCAGAACCACGACCTCAAGGCCGCTGCGGACAAATCCGCCGAAGGTACGAGCCAGGCCAAGGTAGGGGTCATTGCCGGTAGCGCTGGCGTGGACATCCGGCTCAAGGGCGATGGCCACTACGAAGGCACAGCGTTCAGCAGTACCCAAGGGCCGATCGCCGTGAACGCCGGTGGCGCACTGTCGCTGAACCAGGCCAGCAACCACAGACAGTCCGTTGACGATCAGCGTACCCGCAACGAGCGCCAAGCCGTCGTGGCACGCTTCGACACACCTGGCGCGGTCAGCCTGTCCGCTGGACGTGACGCCTTACTGACAGGCGTGCAAATCGGTTCGCAGGAGCAGAAGGTCGACACGCTGAACATTTCCGCAGGCGGAACA
This sequence comes from Pseudomonas sp. PS01301, assembly GCF_029960215.1. Lineage (NCBI taxonomy): Bacteria > Pseudomonadati > Pseudomonadota > Gammaproteobacteria > Pseudomonadales > Pseudomonadaceae > Pseudomonas > Pseudomonas sp. PS01301. Next base: position 62,545 of record NZ_JASCPM010000011.1, read on the forward strand.
TTGCTCAACCTGGCAGCCATCGACAAAGTGACCGCCACCGGCCATCACGTATCCAACAGCGAGCAGGGTCTGCAGATGACCCAGACCGAGCAGGACAGCTATCGCCAAGTGCATTCGCAGTGGCGGGTTGCCAACGATGCCAACCTGAGCGCATCGGCGCGTCACAACCAGGCAGTCACCCTGCAAGGCATCGAGCTCGATGCCGCCCGCATTCGACTCCAGGCTACCAATGGCGGCGTGCAACTTGAGGCTTCGACTCAGCGCACCCAGGCGGACGTTAAGACGTTCGGCATCGGCTCGTCCACCGGCGGCTCGCAACTGGCCGTCACCCAGTACAAGGAAGACAGCAAGACCTATCGCAACGCCAAGCTGGTAGCCGATGCCGTCACTGTCGATACCCATGGCCAGCTGCGACTCAATGGCGCCGAAGTGCAGGCGCAGACGATCACGGGCAGCGTGGGCGGCAATCTGGTGGTCACCAGCCGCAGTGACGATGTGAAGGTGCTGAACGTGGAAGGACAAGCTCAACTGGGTGGCAAGCTAGCGCCCGACACATTGGCCAGCGAGGCTGCACTGCTGGCCGGCAAATGGAATGAACCGGCAACCGCAGCCTTGCACGCCTATGGTCTGGCAGGTACAGGCAGCCTGATAGAGCAAGGCCGTTTCGATTTCAAGCGTACTGACCGGCAGGGCATTGCCCAGGCGTCCGCTTTGTCGGCCAGCGACGGCGTGAGTCTGAAGGTGGCTGGGGTAGTCGATCAGGCGCAGGAAACTCAAGGCGTGAACGAGCTGCAGAGTCACAACCTGGTGAACGTGCGCGGGGGCAATCTCGACATGGCCAAACGAGTGTACGGCCAGATGCGTCTGCGCTAAAGAACAGTGGCGGCTTACAGCTCGTGAAGCCGCCACACTTCATAGGCCGGCGTTTCGTAGGGGTGGGCAAGCTTGAGTGCTTGCACCACCTGTGCGATGAGCGGATCGGCCACGACCAGCTCGACCTTCCACTCTTCGACCTTTTCCACGACGTCCGCTTGCCCGCAAAAGGGTTGGCTACCTGCAAGCGGCCGAAACTGGCCCTGCCCCATCACCTGCCAAGCGCAGCTGTCGTAGGCGCCGATGCGACCGCCACCGGCGGCGAATACAGCGCTTTTGACAAGCTCGACATGGCTGTCGGGAACGAAGAAGGCCAGTTTGAACACGCGTCAGTCGACCCAGACACGGGCGTTGCGGAACATGCGCATCCAGGCACCGTCCTCGTTCCACTCCTCAGGCTTCCAGGAGTTCTGCACCGCACGGAAGACCCGCTCCGGGTGCGGCATCATGATGGTCACGCGGCCATCGCGGCTGGTCAACCCGGTGATCCCGCGCGGCGAGCCGTTCGGGTTGGCCGGGTATTGCTCGGTGACCTTGCCGTGGGTGTCGACGAAGCGCAGGGCCACACAGCCCGATACATCGGCTTGCAGCAAGGCGTCGGCCGAAGCGAATTCGGCGTGGCCTTCACCGTGGGCGATGGCGATCGGCATGCGCGAACCGGCCATGCCCTGCAGGAAGATCGAATTGGATTCCTGCACCTGGACCATCGCAACGCGCGCTTCGAACTGCTCGGAACGGTTGCGCACGAAGTGCGGCCAGAACTCGCTGCCCGGAATCAGTTCGTGCAGGTTGGACATCATCTGGCAACCGTTGCACACGCCGAGGGTGAAGCTGTCGCTGCGCTCGAAGTACTGCTGGAACGCATCACGGGCACGGGCATTGAACAGTGCCGACTTGGCCCAGCCCTCACCGGCACCCAGAACGTCACCGTAGGAGAAGCCGCCGCAGGCGACCAGACCTTTGAACTCGTTGAGATCGACACGCCCAGCAAGAATATCGCTCATGTGCACGTCGATGGCATTGAAGCCGGCACGGTCGAAGGCTGCGGCCATCTCGACCTGGCCATTGACGCCCTGCTCGCGCAGCACGGCCACCTGTGGACGGACACCCTTCTTGATGTACGGCGCAGCGATGTCTTCGTTGACGTCGTAGCTGAGGTTGAAGCTCAGGCCTGGATTGTCTTCTTCGAGCAGCGCATCGAATTCCTGATCGGCGCCGACGGCGTTGTCACGCAGTCGCTGGATCTGGTAGCTGGTCTCGGCCCATTGGCGTTGCAGCAGACGGCGCTCACCGCTGAACAATACGTCGTCGTGGTAGCGGATGTTCACCGCACCGTTGTTGATCGGCTGGCCGATCACCGCGACGCAGTCATTACCCAGGCCCGCAGCGCTGAACTGCGCCAGGATCATCGGCGTGGCGTCCTGACGGACCTGGATCACTGCACCCAGTTCTTCGTTGAACAGCACTGCGCCCACTTCCTCGCGGCTGTGCGCCACGGTGGCCAGTTGCAGGTTGAGCCCGCAATGACCGGCAAAGGCCATTTCCACCACGCTGGCCAACAGGCCGCCGTCGGAACGGTCATGGTAGGCCAGCAGATGGCCGTCGGCGTTCAGGCCCTGGATCACGGCGAAGAATGCCTTGAGGTCTTCGGCATCGTCGACGTCCGGTGCCCGGTTGGCCAACTTGCCATGCGCCTGAGCCAGGATCGAGGCGCCCATGCGGTTCTGACCACGACCCAGGTCGATGAGGATGAGGTCGGTTTCGCCCTTGTCCATGCGCAGTTGCGGGGTCAGGGTCTTGCGGATGTCGACCACCGGAGCGAAGCCGGTGATGATCAGCGACATCGGTGAGGTCACGCTCTTGTCGGTGCCCTCCTCGCTCCATTGGGTCTTCATGGACATGGAGTCCTTGCCGACCGGAATGGTGATGCCCAGCGCCGGGCACAGCTGCATGCCGACCGCTTGCACGGCGTCGTACAGACGCGCGTCTTCACCTGGATGGCCAGCCGCGGACATCCAGTTGGCCGACAGCTTGATGTCGGAGATTTTCGCGATGCTCGATGCGGCGATGTTGGTCAGGGTTTCGCCGACCGCCATGCGTGCCGAGGCCGGGGCGTCGAGCAACGCCAGTGGCGTGCGTTCGCCCATGGCCATGGCTTCGCCGCTGTAGACGTCGAAACTGGTGGCGGTGACGGCGACGTCGGCCACCGGTACCTGCCACGGGCCGACCATCTGGTCGCGTGCCACCAGGCCGGTGATGGTGCGGTCGCCGATGGTGATCAGGAAACTCTTGCTGGCCACGGCCGGGTGATGCAGCACGCGTTCGATGGATTCGGCCAGGTCCAGCTGGGCCGGGTCGAAGTCGTCACCCAGCGCCTGCTCGCGCACGGCACTGCGGTGCATGCGTGGCGCCTTGCCCAGCAGCACTTCGAGTGGCATGTCGACCGGGCTGTTGCCGAAGTGGCTGTCGGTGACGGTCAATTGCGGCTCTGCGGTGGCCTCGCCGACGACGGCGAACGGGCAGCGTTCACGCTCGCAGATGGCCTGGAAACGCTCGAAGTCGGCCGCATCGACGGCCAGCACGTAACGTTCCTGGGATTCGTTGCTCCAGATTTCCAGCGGGGCCATGCCCGGCTCGTCGTTGGGCACGTTGCGCAGTTCGAAGCGACCGCCGCGGCCACCGTCGTTCACCAGCTCGGGGAACGCGTTGGACAGACCGCCCGCGCCCACGTCGTGGATGAAGCTGATGGGGTTCTTGTCGCCGAGCTGCCAGCAACGGTCGATGACTTCCTGGCAGCGACGCTCCATTTCCGGGTTTTCGCGCTGTACCGACGCGAAGTCCAGGTCGGCCGAGCTGGTGCCGGTGGCCATGGAGGAAGCGGCGCCACCGCCCAGGCCGATGAGCATGGCCGGGCCACCGAGGACGATCAACTTGGAGCCGACGGTGATCTCGCCTTTCTGTACGTGCTCTTCGCGGATGTTGCCCATGCCGCCGGCGAGCATGATCGGCTTGTGATAGCCGCGCACTTCTTCGCCGTGGGGGGTGTCGATGCTTTGCTCGAAGGTACGGAAGTAGCCAGTCAGGGCCGGGCGACCGAATTCGTTGTTGAACGCCGCGCCGCCCAGAGGACCGTCGATCATGATGTCGAGCGCAGTGACGATGCGCTCGGGCTTGCCGTAGGGTTTTTCCCACGGCTGCTCGAAGCCCGGAATGTTCAGGTTGGACACGGTGAAACCGGTCAGGCCCGCCTTGGGCTTGGCGCCGCGGCCCGTTGCACCTTCGTCGCGAATCTCGCCACCGGAGCCGGTAGAGGCGCCTGGAAACGGCGCGATCGCCGTAGGGTGGTTGTGGGTTTCCACCTTCATCAGGATGTGCACCGGCTCCTGCACCGCGCCGTACTGGCGGGTTTCAGGGTTCGGGAAGAAGCGCCCGGCCACGCTGCCGACGATGACCGAAGCGTTGTCCTTGTACGCCGAGAGCACGCCTTCGCTGTGCATCTGGTAGGTGTTCTTGATCATGCCGAACAGGCTTTTTTCCTGGCTCTGGCCGTCGATGTCCCAACTGGCGTTGAAAATCTTGTGGCGGCAGTGCTCCGAGTTGGCCTGGGCGAACATCATCAGTTCGATGTCGTGCGGATTGCGCGCCAGTCCCTGGAAGCTGCTGACCAGGTAATCGATTTCGTCTTCGGCCAGGGCCAGACCCAGTTCGACGTTGGCCTTTTCCAGCGCGGCACGACCGCCACCCAGGATGTCTACGGCGGTGAGCGGCTTGGGTTCGGCATGACGGAACAGGCCGGCGGCCTCTTCCAGACGGGACAGCACCACCTGAGTCATGCGGTCATGCAGTACGGCGCCGATCAGCTCGGCGTCAGCCTCGCTGAAATCACCAGACACATAAAAGGCAATGCCGCGCTCCAGACGTTGAACCTGGGTCAGGCCGCAGTTGTGGGCGATATCGCTGGCCTTGCTCGACCATGGCGAGATGGTGCCGAAACGCGGCAGCACCAGGAACAGCCGCCCGGTGGGCTCCTGAACCGGAACGCTGGGGCCGTATTTGAGCAGACGGGCAAGGACTTGCTGGTCGTCGCTGGCCAGCTCGCCTTCGACTTCGGCGAAGTGGGCGAATTCAGCATACAGGCCAGTAACAGCGGGGACCTTCTGGCTCAGTTGCTCGAGTAATTTACCGTGGCGAAAGGCAGAAAGGGCAGGAGCGCCGCGCAGGATCAACATCGTCGGGACAGCCTCGAAAGGGGGTGTGCTTGGAGGCCGTGCATTCTAGCCTAAACCGTTGCGCTAGGCACCCGACGGATGGAAAACACCGCGTTCGTTCGTCAGATCCCGCAGGACGGGCGGTCGAGGGGTGGCCACGCAGGTCTGGCAGCTCTAGCAGACTCCCCTACATACTGTCGAGATATGGCTGACGCGGCCGTTTGCGTATACTGCACCCATGCTCACCCAGACCGTCTTACGCTCGCGCTGCGCCAAATGGCTCTTCGCAACCGGACTTCTCCTGCTGCTCAGTGGCTGTGTTGATAAACCCAGCACGCTTGAGCGGGTCAAGGAGGACGGCGTGCTGCGCGTCATAACCCGCAACAGCCCGGCGACCTATTTCCAGGATCGCAACGGTGAAACCGGCTTCGAATACGAGCTGGTCAAGCGTTTCGCCGATGACCTGGGGGTCGAGCTCAAGATCGAAACCGCCGACAATCTCGACGATATCTTCGCCGGCCTGAGCCAGCCACAGGGCCCGGTGCTGGCAGCCGCTGGCCTGGTCACCAGCGAGGTGCGGGAGAAACAGGCGCGCTTCTCGCACCCTTACCTGGAAGTGACGCCGCAGGTCATCTATCGCAACGGCCAGAACCGACCCACCGATGCCGCCGAGCTGGTCGGCAAGAAGATCATGGTGCTCAAGGGCAGCAGCCACGCCGAGCAATTGGCCAAGCTGAAGCTGCAATATCCAGCCATTGAATACGAAGAGTCCGACGCGGTCGAGGTCGTGGATCTGCTGCGCATGGTCGACGAAGGGCAGATCGACCTGACCCTGGTCGACTCCAACGAAGTGGCCATGAACCAGGTGTATTTCCCCAATGTGCGGGTCGCCTTCGACCTGGGCGATGGCCGCGATCAGCGATGGGCCGTGGCCAGCGGTGAGGACAACAGCCTGCTAGACGAGGTCAACCGCTTCATCGACAAGGTCAAGGGCAACGGCACCCTGCAGCGACTCAAGGATCGCTACTACGGCCATGTCGACGTCCTTGGCTACGTCGGTGCCTACACCTTCGCCCAGCACCTGCAACAACGTCTGCCCAAGTTCGAGAAAACCTTCCAGTCCTCCGCCAAGCAGGAAAAGGTCGACTGGCGACTGCTGGCAGCCATCGGCTATCAGGAGTCCATGTGGCAGGCCAGCGTGACCTCCAAGACCGGCGTGCGCGGCTTGATGATGCTGACCCAGAACACTGCCCAGGCCATGGGCGTGAGCAACCGCCTGGACCCCAAGCAAAGCATCAACGGCGGTGCCAAGTACTTTGCCTACGTCAAGGACCAGCTCGACGCCAGCATCGAGGAGCCCGATCGGACCTGGTTCGCGCTGGCGGCCTACAACATTGGCGGCGGTCATCTGGACGACGCGCGCAAACTGGCCGAAGGCGAAGGGTTGAACCCGAACAAATGGCTGGACGTAAAGAAGATGCTGCCGCGCTTGGCGCAGAAGAAGTGGTACAGCAAGACTCGCTACGGCTACGCCCGCGGTGGTGAGCCGGTGCACTTCGTCGCCAACATCCGCCGCTATTACGACATTCTCACCTGGGTGACCCAGCCGCAGCTCGAAGGCAGCCAGGTTGCCGATGGCAACCTGCATGTGCCGGGTGTCGACCAGTCAAAGCCCGCACAGCAGACCCCACCCCTCTAAAAGCACGCGGTGATCTTGTGGGAGCGGGCTCTGCCCGCGAAAAGGCCCTCGACACCTTCCTTCAATCTCAACCCTTCGCCCGCCGCGCCCTGAAAAACTCGCTCAAGATAGCCCCGCATTCTTCAGCCAACACCCCCCCCTCCACCACCAGCCGGTGGTTCAGAAAGCCCTGACTGAAGAACTGCCCCTGGCTCTGTACCACGCCGGCCTTGGGTTCGAGCGCACCGAACACCACCCGCGCAATGCGCGAATGCACGATAAGCCCCGCACACATGCTGCAAGGCTCCAGTGTGACGTACAGGGTGCTGCCCGGCAGCCGGTAGTTCTGCACCGCTTGCGCCGCGTTGCGGATCGCGACCATCTCGGCGTGGGCGCTGGGGTCATGGCCACTGATCGGGCAATTGAATCCGCGCCCGACGATTTCGCCCTGCTGCACCAGCACCGCGCCCACCGGCACCTCGCCCAGCGCCGCGCCCTGGGCTGCCAAGGCCAGGGCCTCGGCCATGAAGAACTGATCGCGGCTGCGATCGATGATCTGTGCGTACTTCAACGTTCAGGCAACCTCTATTGCGGCCATGAGTCCGGTTTCCATGTGATCGATCACATGGCAGTGGAACATCCAGATACCCGGATTATCCGCTACCACGGCCACTTGGGCACGTTCGTTCTTGCCCAGGAGGAACGTGTCAGTGAAGTACGGAATGATCTTGCGCCGATTGGACGCGATCACCTTGAAGCTCATGCCATGCAAGTGAATGGGGTGCTGATACTGCGTCATGTTCTTCAGCTCCAGCACGTAGCTCTTGCCCAACTGCATCTTGGCAATGGGGCGATCAGCGCAGGTCTTGTCGGTGATGTCCCAGGCGATGCCGTTGATCTGCCACAGGCTGGGCGGCTTGCCTTCGGTGGTGTCGGACACCTCGCCTACCCATTCGAAGTTGAAATTGAGCTTCTCGGCGTTGGCCAAGTCCGGCTCGGCGATGGGGTTGGCGGGCAAGGCAGGTGGCCAGTCGCTGGCCGCTGCCTCGGCCGGCACCGAGCGCAGCGTGCCCAGACGCACCGAGCCATCGCGGATGGCGATCTCTTCACCGGCAGGCGGCATCTTGACCGCAAGGCAGACGCGCATGCCGGGGCCCATCCAGTAATCCTTGCCGAACGCACGGGGCTCGATCGGGTTGCCGTCCAGCGCATACAGACGCATCTCGGCGTCGCCACGGAAATTCAGGCGGTAGGTGGCGGTGTTGTCCAGGTTCAGAATTCGCAACCGGACGATCTGCCCGGCCGGCAGATCGATGGTTGCCCGATGCACACCGTTGATCGTCGAGAGTCGCCCCAGAGTGCCGTTTCGCGCCGCTTCGCGAGGAATGCTGAACGGCAGGAACGCGCCCTCCTCGTCCACGTGCCAGTTCTTCAGATTGAGCACCGCTTCGTGAGCGAAGCCGGTCGGTTCGCGCTCCTCGACGATCAACGGGCCGACCAAGCCCCGGCCCAGTTCCTCGCTGCTGGCGACATGGGGGTGATACCAGTAGCTGCCGGCGTCGGGTACGCGGAAGCGGTAATCGAAGTATTCACCGGGCTTTACCGGCAGCTGCGACACGTAGGGCACGCCGTCCATGTCCAGCGGCAGGCGGATACCGTGCCAGTGAATGGTGGTCTCTACCGGCAGTTGGTTGATGAAGCGCACCCGCAACCATTCGCCCTGGCGCACGCGCAGCTCTTGGCCGGGTGCCGAACCGCCGAAGGCCCAGGCGGGGGTCTGATGGCCTGCCACCAGCTCGACGTCGAGCGGCGCGGCGATCAACTGATAATCGACACCGGCCTGGTCGACCGGCGTTCCCAGCCAGTAGCGGGCAGCACCACCGGCACCCACACCGACCGCCACCACACCTGCCAGGCCACCGAGAAATCGTCGACGTGTGAAAGACATGGGGACGGCACCTGCTCAATGAACGCGAAAGGCCGACACGATACACCTGCAATTGAGAAAGATTAAGACTTGAACTGCCGCGCGGTGGGGCTCCTGCGACCCAGAACGCGGCTTGCACCGCTGCTACAGAGCCGGACGAACCGCATGCGTGCTGGCGCATCAGGGTCTGATCACGCCTAGTGATGCCAGCGACGGATCCAGGTAGGTGAAGGGGGCTTCGCGTACGGTCAATGCCAAGCGCCAATCGGCTTTGACCACACCATCGGGGTGGCCCATGGATGGCAGATAATATTCGCCAGGATCCAAAGTGATGTTGGTCTGTTGACCTGCGCCAGCATCGACAATGCGCAGCGCCGTCACATCGTGTAACTGCGCAAGACCTGGGATGCCTTTGTAGGTGGATGCATGGGTATCGCCAACCAACGCGATCCACTTGCCACTGCCTGGCAGCACACCACGCGCCGCGATGACGCGGCTGGCGTGGTAGCTGAATACCCTATGCCGCAGAGTCCCTCCCACGTTGTAGAGATCCTCCATGCCGTCGAGTCGATAGCTGGCCGCGCAGTCCAGCGCCCGCACCTGAATGCCTTCGCGGCGTGCGGCCTGTACCAGTGTGGTGTAGTTGTATCGACGCGTAGGGTCGGTGCGATGGCCCAGGTCCTGGTCGCGCAGGTAGTCCTGCAATTGGCTGGGCAGACGCCCGTCGCTGGCGACTTGATCGAGCTCGGCCTGATGCAGATCGGTCATCAGGTGCTCCATGTACAGGGTGTCGACGCCATCGCGAGCCAGGGCCGGCATATGCTCGATCAGAAATTGCTTGCTGGCAATGGACTGATGGGACTCGCCAATGACCAGCCCCCGGGACTCATCCAGCAAGCGGCGCACCGCTACATAGGGAGGCAGCGAAGGATCAGGCGCACGTAACGGCGATCTGCCTGGCGAGCGCCATTGGGCAATGAATGCATTGGCATCTTCGATCAGTTGCACACGCAATTTGTTGAGGCTGTCGAGCACCGGATTGAGCGGTGTATAGGGGTCGAAATAATCACCTGACAGCATTTTCCGAAACTGGTCGCTCAATAGCTCGCGCGTCGCGGCACGTGCCACGAGTGGCACCTCATAGCGACTGGCCAAGCGTTCGAACTGCACGTAACTCACCGGTGGAGGCTCAAGCTCTATCTCACCCGAAACACTCATGCAGCCACCACCCCCACGCAGGCAACCGCCGGGTACCAGTTCCCATTGCAGTTGGCTGTTGAAGCGCACCGGATAATTGCCGGTGAACGCAAAGGGCCGCTGCGGATCGACGATCATCCAGTAACCCAGGTGGGAGTCATAGCGCACTCGATACAGATCGCCACGCAAGCGGATCATCTGCTCGCCCTCGACCGTCAGCAACCCTTCCGTGCTCGGCAGCAGAGGCGTCAGCGCGGACACCTGCGGATGCGCTTGCAGAGACTGCAACTCGGCGGTCTGTGGTGCCCGCTGAGGAATCAGCAGCGTCATGTTCAACAGCAGTTCGATGCCACTGACTATCGACGCATACAGCGCTGCGCGACGGTCCGTGGCCTCCGACGCATTCATCGCGCGCTCGACATTGAGTGCGAATTTCCCGGCGCTGGCCACCACCACGATCAACGCGATGGGCCAACTGACCATGGCCGCTGCGCCGAACAGGTGCACCCCGGCGCCCAGATAACCGATCCACAACTGCTTGCGCAGCTCGCTGTTGCTATGCAGTTGCAGGTTGGCCTCGGCCAGCATCTGCTCGCGGGCCTGCACTTGCAGCCAGTGCGCTGCATCCGTAGACACGGCCGGCCACGTCACCTTTGCCGCGAACAACGACAGTGGCTTCTGCGCCAGCAGCGCGAAGCTTCGAGCCCGTGCCACTGCCGCTGCAGCCTCGATCAGCCTGCCGTGATCGAGCAAACGCTCCCGGCTCGTCTGCGCCTGGACCTGTTGGTACAACCACGCCTGAATCGCTTTCGTATCGGCGAAGACCTGGAAGGCCATGTCGCGGCCCGCCAGGTAGAGCAAACGCTCGCCCGCCACAGTGGTGAAGCACAGGACACTGGGGAAGACATGACCGGCGATCTGCAGCGCACAGACCGTGACACCCTGGGCGGCCGGATGAGTGCCGGTCAACCCGGCCAGGGTCGGAGCCATGGCGTACTCGCACCCCAAACCATCGAACACCGACTGCACCTGTTGGCGCGTCATGTGACCGGCCTGGCAAGCATCCACCGCAGCGCGCAGGCAGTTGATCCGAATCAGCGTCTGCACCCCTTGCTCATTGTCGGCCCAGAACGTCGCCAAGGCCTGGTGATAGACCGCCGCAAAGTCGATGTGCCATAACGCGGTCAATACCTTGTCCGGCTGCAGCCGTACCTCGTTGCGCTCGTCGAACCAAAGCGTCTTCGCATCACCTGTGTAGAACCCGCCCATGACATGCAGCAAGTCAGCGTTATCCTGATCGCTCGCGCGAAACCGTCGCATCACCAGCTCCGTAAACGTCATCGATTCGCTCGGTGGCCCCATGTGTGCGTACCCGCTGAACGAACGATGGCTGGATTGGGCGTTGTCGAAACGATGCCAGTAGAAGGCGTCGGGGTGAGCGTCGATGCCCATGGAAGTGAGCAGTTGGGTAGCCGCGTCTACGGCCATTTGGTGCAGATTGGGCAACCGGTGGGTGATTTGCCCCGCGAGGTCTGCGAGAACCTCGCCTAATTGCGTATTGGAAGGTGCATCAGTCATATCAAAGAGATCGATTTCTGAACGGGCTGCGAGTATGGCCACTGCCCCGGACTCGACCGGCCTACATATTTGGCCCCATCGTCCAGGCGCCCGACGACGCCGCCAACACTCTCGCTGACGCCAGCATCAAGGTAGACTTCGGCAAACCTTCTGCTCGCAGGATTCAAGGCCATGATCGACTTCAACAACAAAGGCTTCTTCAAACTCAAGCAGAATGCAGAATACGGCGAACGCGTCACCGCGCTGCTGCTGGAAGACGAGCACGTGGTCGACGCCTACAAGTCGATGCGTGACGGCGTGGTGTTCACCAACAAGCGCATCATTGCCGTGAACGTGCAGGGCCTGACCGGCAGCAAGAAGGATTTCACCTCCCTGCCCTACAAGAACATCGTGGCGTACTCGATCGAGACCTCGGGCACGTTCGATCTGGATTCGGAGCTGGAGGTGTATTTCTCGGCGCTGGGGAAGGTGCGGTTCGAGTTCTCAGGGAAGACGTCGATGGTGGAGATTTCGCGGTTGATTGGGGGGTATGTGTTGAAGTGAAACAAAAAGCCCGCAATTACGCGGGCTTCAGGGCATTTCCTGCTAGTAGGTGCCGGGCAATGCCGGACGCGGGATCACTCCCACTCAATCGTAGCCGGCGGCTTGCTCGACACGTCGTAGGTCACCCGCGAGATGCCTTCGATCTCGTTGATGATGCGGCCGCTCACCGTTTCCAGCAGTTCGTAAGGCAGGTGGGCCCAACGCGCGGTCATGAAGTCGATGGTTTCCACGGCGCGCAGGGCGACGACCCAGGCGTAGCGGCGGCCGTCGCCGACGACGCCAACCGATTTGACCGGCTGGAAGACGACGAATGCCTGGCTGACCTTGTGGTACCAATCGGCCTTGCGCAGTTCTTCGATGAAGATGTGGTCGGCGCGACGCAGCAGGTCGGCGTATTCCTTCTTCACTTCACCCAGGATGCGCACGCCCAGGCCCGGGCCGGGGAATGGGTGGCGGTAGACCATGTCGTACGGCAGGCCCAGTTCCAGGCCAAGACGGCGGACTTCGTCCTTGAACAGCTCACGCAGTGGCTCGACCAGCTTGAGGTTCATTTCCTCGGGCAGGCCGCCGACGTTGTGGTGCGACTTGATCACGTGGGCCTTGCCGCTCTTGGCGCCGGCCGACTCGATCACGTCGGGGTAGATGGTGCCCTGGGCCAGGTACTTGATGTTGTCCAGCTTGCAGGACTCGGCGTCGAACACGTCGATGAAGGTGCGGCCGATGATCTTGCGCTTCTTCTCCGGGTCGGCTTCGCCGGCCAGGTTGTCGAGGAACTGCGCTTCGGCGTTGGCGCGGATGACCTTGACGCCCATGTTCTCGGCGAACATGGCCATGACCTGCTCGCCTTCGTGCAGGCGCAGCAGGCCGTTGTCGACGAAGACGCAGGTCAGCTGATCACCGATGGCCTTGTGCAGCAGGGCCGCGACCACCGAGGAATCGACACCGCCGGACAAGCCCAGCAGGACGTTGTCGGTACCGACCTGGGCACGGACCTGAGCGATGGCGTCTTCGGCGATCTTCGACGGGGTCCACAGCGCTTCGCAACCGCAGATGTCGATGATGAAGCGCGACAGGATGCGTTCGCCCTGCTTGGTGTGGGTCACCTCGGGGTGGAACTGCACGCCGTAGTAGTTGCGGTCGTCGTCGAACATGCCGGCGATCGGGCAGCTCGGGGTGCTGGCCAGCACGTGGAAACCCTGGGGGATCTCGGTGACCTTGTCGCCGTGGCTCATCCACACGTCCAGGCCGAACACGCCATCGGCGTCGATGTGGTCTTCGATGCCTTCGAGGATGCGGCTCTTGCCGACCACGTCGACGCGGGCGTAGCCGAATTCACGCATATCGGAGCCGGCCACCTTGCCGCCCAGCTGCTCGGCCATGGTCTGCATGCCGTAGCAGATGCCGAAGACCGGCACGCCCAGGTCGAACACCGCCTGTGGGCAGCGCGGGCTGTTGGCTTCGTGGACCGACTCGGGGCCACCGGCGAGGATGACGCCGCGCGGGGCGAATTGGCGAATCGCTTCATCGTCCATGTCGAACGGGTGCAGCTCGCAGTACACGCCGATTTCGCGCACGCGGCGGGCGATCAGCTGGGTGTACTGGGAACCGAAATCGAGGATCAGGATACGGTGGGCGTGAATGTCGAGGGCCATGACTCATTCTCGTCAGATGTATTCGGAAACAACACGGGGCTGTAGTGAACAGCCCCGCTAAATTGAATGTCCGCCCGCCGCCCAGTACCAGGCGACAGGCGGGCTACCGGGGTCAGCCCACGCGGTAGTTGGGCGCTTCCTTGGTGATCTGCACGTCGTGGACGTGGGATTCAGCCATGCCGGCGCCGGTGATGCGGACGAACTCGGGCTTGGTGCGCATTTCCTGGATGTCGGCGCTGCCGGTGTAACCCATGGAAGAACGCAGGCCACCCATCAACTGATGGATGATCGCCGACAGGCCGCCCTTGTAGGCGACACGGCCTTCGATGCCCTCGGGCACGAGCTTCTCGGCACCGGCCGAGGAGTCCTGGAAGTAACGGTCCGAGGAGCCCTGGGCCTGGGACATGGCGCCCAGCGAGCCCATGCCGCGGTAGGCCTTGTAGGAACGCCCCTGGAACAGTTCGATCTCGCCCGGCGCTTCTTCGGTACCGGCGAACATCGAGCCCATCATCACGCAGTAGGCACCGGCGACGATGGCCTTGGACAGGTCACCGGAGAAGCGGATGCCACCGTCGGCGATCAACGGCACACCGGTGCCTTCAAGGGCAGCGGCGACATTGGCGATGGCGCTGATCTGCGGCACGCCGACACCGGCGACGATACGGGTGGTGCAGATGGAGCCTGGGCCGATGCCGACCTTGACCGCATCGGCGCCCGCTTCGGCCAGGGCCTTGGCAGCCTCGCCGGTGGCGATGTTGCCGCCGATGACCTGGACGTCGGGGAAGTTCTGCTTGACCCAGCGCACGCGGTCGATCACGCCTTTGGAGTGACCGTGGGCGGTGTCGACCACGACCACGTCGACGCCGGCTGCAACCAGGGCGCTGACGCGCTCGCCGGTGTCCTTGCCGGTACCGACGGCCGCGCCGACGCGCAGACGACCTTGGTCATCCTTGCTCGCCAGCGGGTAGGCCTTGGCTTTCTCGATGTCCTTGACGGTCATCATGCCCTTGAGGTGGAACTCGCCGTCGACGATCAGCACTTTCTCGATGCGGTGCTTGTGCAGCAGGTCGCGGACCAGCTCCTTGTCGGCCCCTTCGCGGACGGTGACCAGGCGCTCTTTGGGCGTCATCACTTCGCGGACGGGGATTTCCAGGCGGTTTTCGAAGCGCACGTCACGCGAGGTGACGATGCCGACCAGGTTGCCGTCGTGCAGCACCGGGACGCCGGAGATGTTGTGCAGGGAGGTCAGTTCGAACAGATCGCGAACGGTGGCATCAGCCTCGATGGTGATCGGGTCCTTGACCACGCCAGCCTCGAACTTCTTGACCTTGCGCACTTCGGCAGCCTGCTGCTCGATGGTCATGTTCTTGTGGATGATCCCGATGCCGCCTTCCTGAGCCATGGCAATGGCGAGGCGGGCTTCGGTCACGGTGTCCATCGCCGCGGAAATCAACGGGATGTTCAACTCGATGCCGCGGGTCAAACGGGTCTTGAGGCTGACTTCATTGGGCAGTACTTCGGAATAACCGGGCACTAGGAGAATGTCGTCGAAGGTCAGGGCTTCTTGGCTGATACGCAGCATGCGGGGGCTCCCGAGCGGGAAAATGGAAGCGCGCCATTATACCCACACATGCCCCCACAAG
Source organism: Pseudomonas sp. PS01301 (assembly GCF_029960215.1). Lineage (NCBI taxonomy): Bacteria > Pseudomonadati > Pseudomonadota > Gammaproteobacteria > Pseudomonadales > Pseudomonadaceae > Pseudomonas > Pseudomonas sp. PS01301. The sequence continues at coordinate 77,844 of NZ_JASCPM010000011.1, forward strand.
AAAGGCAAAGATGGCCTGGCGATCAATTGTCCTGGAACTTCACCAGCACCTGCGCGATCGGCTGGTCGAGCCAGTCGGCGAATTCGGCGATGAACGTCGGCTTGAACGAGGTCTGGCCCCAGTTATTGAAGATGAACCCCAGGTTGGAGAACGCGCAGGGTTGCAGGAACAGGAAGCCGTTGATGTCGTCCTCATGGCCACACAGGGGGCAGGTGAAGTTGTCGGTGAGGCCGGGCATCCACTCTTCGAGGCTGTCGAACAGGGCTTCGCCGACTTCCTGGCGGCATTCCGGGCAGCCGGCCTCGTGCAGGAAGCCATCGATGGGGGTGAAGATGCAGCGGTCGGTGACCACTTCCAGGCCATTGACGGGCTGCCCATAGGGCAGCAGGTCCGGCTGCTCGACGACGTTTCGGGCACCCGGTCCGATGGCGTAGGCCATGCGATTGCCGTTGCGACCGCAGGTGCTCAGTTGTTCCTCGACGATCTCCTTGCGTACCAGCCAGCGCAGGATCGCCCGCGCACGGGGCTCGTGCACCGGCAAGGTGGAGAGGCGCGGAACGAGAATGTTCTGAGTGTTCATGCAAAGGCCCGACGGTACGCAAAACCGGCAGGATAGCCCCCTGCGGGCGCAGGTCAAGGATTGAAATAGCGGTACAGCAGCGCCAGGCCGCTGGCCAGCACCAGCCAGGTCACCAGCCGCACGAAGGCCTCGCGGGACATGCGCAGGGTCAGACGACGCCCGATCCACAGGCCTGCCGCCATGGCCGTGCCGAAGCCGGCGATACCGAAGACGATGTAGGCGGCAGCGATGGCCAGGAGCATGATGCTCCAATCGACGAGTGCGTAGTCCATGCGCGGGTTTCCTTTTTTTCCGGGCACTGTGGCGGAGCGGGATCGGTGGCGTCAATACGGTGGGGGGTTGGGGGGTGTGCCAGAGGGTTCGCGGTGTGGCCGGACGCGGCTTGCGCCGCTGCTACAGAGGAGCGCCATACCAACGGCACACGCGATCCCCTGTAGCAGCGGCGCGAGCCGCGTCCGGGGTCGCTGCGGTCCATCTGGATGCCCCCACGCTTAAGGGTGGACGAGGTGCCGGCACTGCTCCAGAATTTACCGACGCCCACAGGAGAACCTTTGCATGCTGATGGTGATATCCCCCGCCAAGACCCTGGATTTCGATACCCCCCCGGTCATCCAGCGCTACACCCAGCCTGAGTTTCTCGACCACTCCCAGGTGCTCATCGAACAGCTGCGCGAACTCAGCCCGGCGCAGATTGCCGAGCTCATGCACCTTTCCGACAAGCTGGCCGGACTCAACGCTGCACGCTTCGGCAGTTGGACCCCCGACTTCACACCCGACAACGCCAAGCAGGCGCTGCTCGCCTTCAAGGGCGACGTCTACACCGGCCTGGATGCAACGACGCTGGATAAAGCCGGTTTCGACTACGCGCAGAAACACCTGCGCATGCTGTCGGGACTCTACGGCCTGCTGCGCCCCTTGGACCTGATGCAGCCATATCGGCTGGAAATGGGCACCAAGCTGGCCAATGCCCGCGGCAAGGACCTGTACGCGTTCTGGGGCGAGCGCATCAGCGAATGGCTCAATCAGGCGCTGGCCGACCAGGGCGACGACGTGCTGTTCAACCTGGCGTCGAACGAGTACTTCTCTGCCGTCAAACGCAAGGCCCTGCAGGCGCGCCTGATCACCGCCGACTTCAAGGACCTGAAGAATGGCCAATACAAGATCATCAGTTTCTACGCCAAGAAAGCCCGCGGCATGATGGCCCGGTTCGTGATCGACGAAAAGATCCATGACCCGGCGCAGCTCAAGGGGTTCGACCGTCAAGGCTATCGCTACAGTGCCGACGAGTCGCGTCCCGACCACCTGGTGTTCCTGCGCGATCAGCCCGACGACTGAGCCTGTGCGGGCGTGGTTTTCACAGACACGCGAACGTTCTGTACGATACGCCCCACTTCTTCACCAAGGCTGGCAGTCATGTTAATCGGCATCTTTCTGATCATTTCCTGGGTCATCCTGCTGATCCGTTATCCCTCCAAGGCGCTGCCGATCTCCGGCGCCGCCGTGTTCGCCCTGGCATTGCTCGCGCTGTGGGTCATCATGAGCGACACGCGCGAAGCCCATCGCCTGGCCCGGCTGGAAATGCGCATCACCTTCGATCCGCAAGGCTGCCCCGCCGACCGTCCGTTGCGCCTGAACCTGAACAATGGCAACAGCGTCCCCATGGTCGAGCTGCAATGGCAGATCGCGGCCTACGCGCCGGGCCAGACCGTCAACCTGGCAGAAAACCTCTACACCGCTCCCCGCTACCGTGGCCCTGGTGAGCTGCAGGCCGGTGCCGATTGGCAGGACTGCCTGCCGCTGCCACCGCTGCGTCCCGGCTACCGCCCGCAGACTCTGGAGTTTCGTGCCGAACGGCTGCAAGGCAGCTTCTCTCAATAATCAGGGCGCAGCGGGCGTGACGATCACCGTGCACGTCGTGCCGGCCGCCAGCAGCATGCCGTCGGGCACCGGGTCCAGTTGGATGCGCACCGGCACTCGCTGGGCCAGACGCACCCAGTTGAAGGTCGGGTTGACGTCGGCGATCAGCTCGCGGCTCTGCGGGTTGTCGCGGTCATAGATGCCGCGCGAGATACTTTCCACATGGCCGGTGAGGGTTTCACCGCTCATCATCTGCAACTGCGCCGGGTCTCCCACGTGCACATGGGGCAGCTTGGTTTCCTCGAAGAAGCCGTAGACCCAGAACGAATGCTCGTCGACCACGGCGAGCTTCGCCTCGCCCACTCGCGCATAGTCGCCGACATGGACGTTGAGGTTGGTGACGTAGCCATCAACGGTCGCAAGCACGCGGGTGCGATCCAGGTTTAGCTGCGCCGCCTCCAGGCGCGCCTCGGCCTGTTGATAGTCGGCCAGGGCCGAGGCCGCGACGTTGCTGGCGTCCTCACGGCTTTCCTTGGAGATCACCAGTTCATCCAGGTCGGCACGGCGGCTGGCATTGACCTTGCGCATTTCCCAGGCAGCCTTGCGCGACGCCACCAGCGCCTGGGCCTGCTTGACCGCCAAACGGTAGTGGGCCGGGTCGATCTGCAGCAGCACGTCGCCCTTGTGCACGCGCTGGTTGTCGCGCACCGGCACAGCCGTGACGTAGCCCGATACATCGGCGGCGACGTTGATGATGTCCGCACGCACACGCCCGTCACGAGTCCAGGGCGTCTGCATGTAGTGCACCCATAGCTGCCGACCGATGAAGATCGCCAGCCCCAGCACCAACAGGGTGGCCAACAGACTGAAAAACTTTTTCATTGCGCGGTTCTCAACGGTAGACAGTCAGCGCCATGGCGCCGAACAGACAGACGAACAGGCTCAGGCGCAGCAGCGCCGGGTGCCAGAAGAAACGGTACAGATCCAGGCTGGCGAACAGCCGATCGAAGGCCCAGGCGATACCGGCGGCGACCACGAACAACAGGGTCATGGTCGGCATGTACAGGCCATGGAAAGCTATTTCACGGGGCATGGTCGGCTCCTGCAGCGGCCAGTTCGGCGAGTGGCGATTGCGGGTCCAGCAACGAACTGCGGATGAAGTGCAGATAGCTCTGGACCCGGCGCAGTGCCGAGGTGTCGAAATGTCGGGCGAAGGGTTCATCGGTGTTCCGGACCAAGTGAATGGCCTGTTCGACCGCCGCCATGGCCCGTTGCAGGTTGCCTTCCTGGGGCTGGATGAACAGGCGCATCAGCGCGCGCCCCATGACCCGGATCGACTGGCGCCAGGGCTGCCAGGGGGCGTAGGCCGGATGCACCGGCAAGCGCTCCTGCTCGCGGCGCAGCTCGATGATCGCGTGCCCCACCTCCATGACCACGAACATCCAGCGCAGCAGGTTGCGCTGCACCTGCGGCTGTCCGGCTGCCAGGCCATACGCCTGGTGCAGCAGGTCGCGGCTGCGGCTCTCGAAGGCTGAACCCAGACCACGCAGCTTGCCGCTGATGGCGAACACCACCAGGGAGCGCAGGTCCTGCTCCAGGCGCCGCCACATCCAGCGACTGTTGGGAGGCAGGATGATCGCCCCGGCGGCGGCGCAGAACAGCATGCCCACAACCATGCCGATGTAGTCGTTGATGAACGCATACGGATCGTATTGGGTCAGGTTGCCGGGCACCGAGCCCATGGAGAAGAAGATCAGCAGGCCCAGCCCGTAACCGACGAAGCGCGGCCGCGAGGCAAGAAAGGCGCCCACCGTCAGCACCGGCGCAAGCGTCAGGCACAGCAGCGCGAAACCGTCGATCCAGGGCAATACGAAGAAGGTCGTGTAAAAGCCGACCAGCGCCCCGAGCAAGGTGCCGCAAGCCATCTGAAACGACATCCGCCGCGGGTTTGGCGAGGCGGCCGACAAGCCGACGGTGGCGGCGGCGACCAGGGTCATGGTCGCCCCGCTGGGCCAGGCCGTGGCGATCCAATAGCTGCCCAGCAGCAGCAACACCACCGCACCGCGAATGCCGGCGGCGGCACTGGCCAGCCAGTTGGTCTGTGAACGATACGGCTCGTCCCAGCGCTCGCGGGCATGCCGATGCTCGACCAGGGAGGCGTGAGTCTGGGCATAGCTGTGCAGCTCTTCGACAAAACGATAGAGCAACTCGAGCGCGGTATGGAAATCCAGCAGGTCTTCATCGTCCGGGCCGCTGTGTTCGAACACCTCGCGCAGGCTGCGCACCTGGGCCGGCAGCGCGTCCTTGTACAAGGCCATGCGCTGAGCCAGGCGCGCCGCATCGGCGTCGGTCAGGGCCCGCCCGGAAAAATCGTCCAGTACCTGCGCCAGTGCCTGCAATGCCGGCTCGATGGCGGTCACGACATCACCATGGCCACGCGCGCGGATACGTTCGAGCAACTGGTGCAGCGCATTGAAACGGGTGGTCACGGCCATGAACTCACTGTTCAGACGGCTGACCCGACCGTTGCGCCGACGCATGTGCGGGTCTTCGAAGGCGGTCACGCTGCGCAAGCTCTCCAGGCCCACGGCCTCGGCGATGAAGCGCACGTTGCCGGCTTCGAACTGCTCACGGGCGCTGTGCCCGCGCAGGCCGTCGGTGACGAATCGGGCAAAGACCGCAAAGCGTTGATACAAGGCATTGCGCATCGAGGCGCTGGCCGACTGCGGAAAAATCGCCGCGCTGACTGCTGTGGAAACCAGAATGCCCAGGGCAATCTCCAGCACCCGCCAGACTGCTGCCATGAAGGCATCGTCCGGGTGGGCCAGCGCCGGCAGACCGACCATCGCCGCCGTGTATCCAGCCAGGACGAAGCCGTAGGCGCGGAAGTTGCGGCAGCGCATGGCGCCGGTCGAGCACAGGCCGACCCACAGCGCCAGGCTGGGCAGGAACAGCTCGGTGTTCTGGGCGAACAGGGCGATCAATACCACCGTGACCGCCGAGCCCGCGACGGTGCCCAGCAGACGGTAGAAACTTTTCGCGAAGACATGCCCGCTTTGCAGCTGCATGACGATGAACACGGTGATCATCGCCGTGCGCGGTTGCGGCAGCTCCAGGCGCATGCCCAGCCACAGTGTGGTGAACGCGGCCAGCAACACCTTGAAGATGTAGATCCAGGTGACGCCATCACTGCGTGCCCACTCGAAGAAACCTCGGCGCCATTGCAGGCGGCCCAGCCAGGTGATCATCGATCGATCACCGCCAGTGGTTTGGGTGCGTGCAGACGTTCGGCATCAGGGGCGTCGGCACCTGCGCCCAGACCGCCGCCCAATGCCGTGACCAATTGTGCATGGACCGCCAGTCGCGCGGCCTGCACCTGTTGCTCGACCTGTTGCTGGCGCAACAGCAGGGTCTGGGCGTTGAGCACCTCAAGATAGCCGGTCAGGCCCCGCTGATAAGCGATCAGGGCAATGTCGTAGCTGTGCTGCGCTGCGGCCACCGATTCGTCGGCGAAGGCCTGCTGCTTGTCCATCGAGGCACGACGGATCAGTTGATCGGAGATTTGCCTGAGCGCTTCCACCAGAGTCTGGTTGTAGCGCGCCACGGCCAGATCGTAGCCGGCCGAGGCGTCGCTCAGCTGCGCACGCAACCGGCCGCCATCGAAGATCGGCAGGCTCAGGGCGGGCCCGACGTTGTAGGCCAGCTTGCGTCCGGCCAGAAATTCGAGCATGCCGCCGCCGGTGGCCAGGTAGCTCAGGCTGCCGACCAGATCCACGTTGGGATAGAAGCCGGCATGAGCGACTTCGATGCCCCGAGCGTTCGCGGCCACCGCCCAGCGACTGGCGACCACGTCCGGCCGCTGGCCCAGCAATTGCGCCGGCAGCGTGGACGGCAGGCCGAGCGGGGCCTGCAGGGACAGGCTCGGGCGCTGGAGTTGGCTGCCCTGCCCCGGCCCTTTGCCTGCCAGGGCCGCCAGTTGGTTTTGCGCCAGGGCAATCTGTTCGTCCAGGGCATCGACCTGACGGTGCGTCTCGGGCAACAGGGCCTCGGCCTGGCTGACTTCCAGGTGCGTCCCGAGGCCACCGTGCAGGCGCCGCTGCGCCAGTTCCAGGATCTGCTCCTGCTGCGCCAGCGTGCGCTGCACGATGTCGCGCTGGGCGTAGTGCAACGACAGCTGGATGTACACCTGCACCACGTTGTTGACCAACTCCAACTGGGCCTGGCGCGCCTGGGCGGCGCTCATGTGAGCCAGGTCGAGGGCCTGCTCGCTGGCGCTGCGTTCGCGCCCCCACAGGTCCAGGGCATAGGTGAAGCCCAGGCCGGCAGTGTTGTCCCAAGTGGTCTGCCCGGACAGATCGCCCGGCCCGTAGAAAGGATCAGCCGGCCAGTTGTGGCGTTTCAGCGCGGCGCTGGCGTCGATGTGCAGCGACTCGGCGGACTCCGCCACACCCGCCAGCGCCTTGGCCTGGCGCACCCGTGCCGCGGCGATGGCCATGCTCGGACTGCCCAGCAAGGCCAGGTTCACCCAATCATCGAGTTGCCGGTCGCCATAGGCGCGCCACCATTGGCTCTGCGGCCATTGCGCGTCCTGGGCGGCGGTTTGAATGGCGGCATCGGTGGCCAGCGCATCGGCCGATAGCGCTTCGCTGCGAGGGGCGATGCCGGCGGTGCCGATGCAGCCGGTCAAGGCCAGGGTAAAGGTCCAGACACTGAGGATTTTCAGCTCATCGATGAGGCGGCGGGGCACTGCGGCGATTTCCGGGAGAGGTCGAACTGCGGAGGGGTCTGGACCGGCATTCTAGGGCCGCTTCGGGGCGCCGATAAGCTGGATTTCCTGCGATTCTTTATTACCGAACCGGTGATAATCCTTCTGTATAATTGTGGCTTCATGCGACAATTTGTCCGTCGAACCAGAGACCGAATCATGGACACCTTGCAAAACATGCGTGCGTTCACCTGCGTGGCCGAAGCGGGCAGTTTCACCGCCGCCGCCGCACAACTGGACACCACCACCGCCAACGTATCGCGCGCGGTGTCCAACCTCGAAGCACACCTGCAAACCCGCCTGCTCAACCGCACGACCCGACGCATCGCGCTGACCGAAGCCGGCAAACGCTACCTGGTGCGCTGCGAGCAGATCCTGACCTATGTCGCTGAAGCCGAAGCCGAAGCCAGCGACGCCCATGCACGGCCTTCGGGGCAGTTGAAAGTGCACACCATGACCGGCATCGGCCAGCACTTCGTGATCGACGCCATCGCGCGCTACCGGCGCACCCATCCGGACGTGACCTTCGACCTGACCCTGGCCAACCGCGTGCCCGACCTGCTCGACGAAGGCTATGACGTGTCCATCGTCCTGGCCAGCGAGCTGCCGGACTCCGGGTTCGTGTCGCAACGCCTGGGCATCACCTACAGCATCGTCTGCGCCTCTCCCGAATACGTGAAGGCGAACGGCTCGGCGCGCACGCCCGGCGACCTGCGCGAACATGCCTGCCTGCGCCTGGTGAGCCCGGTGGTGCAGCTGGAAAAGTGGCTGTTTCAGGGTCCGGATGGCCAGGAGATGGTCAACATCAGCAACGCGCCGTTCCAGGTCAATTCGGCCGACGCCATGAAGACCGCTATCAGCAGTGGCATGGGCGTGGGCGTACTGCCCATCTATGCGGCCATCGACGGCCTGCGCAACGGCACCCTGGTGCGCATGCTGCCCGAGTACCGCCTGCAGGAGCTGAACCTGTACGCCATCTACCCGTCCCGGCAGTACTTGGACGCGAAGATCAAGACCTGGGTGGAATACCTGCGCGGTTCGCTGCCCGACATCCTCGCGGCGCACGATGCCGACCTGCAGACCTTCGACCTGCAGATCGCCAACTGACGCGGGATTGTTTCTGCTCGATCGGGAATGTTAGCGTGCTCACATTCACCTCCCGACGAGCACAACCCCAATGAAAAAAACCGTCCTCGCGTTCAGCCGCATTTCCCCCGCCATGGTCGAGCGGCTCGAAGCCCATTTCGACGTCATCGTGCCCAACCCCAAGGCCGGTGACATCGCCGCGCAATTCAACGAAGCCCTGCCCAAGGCCCATGGCCTGATCGGCGCCGGTCGACCGCTGGGCCGCAAGCAACTGGCCGATGCCGCCCTGCTCGAAGTGGTCTCCAGCGTTTCGGTGGGTTACGACAACTACGACGTCGGCTACTTCAACGAACGCGGCATCATGCTCACCAATACGCCCGACGTGCTGACCCAGAGCACGGCCGACCTGGCCTTCGCGCTGATCATGAGCAGCGCGCGGCGCGTGGCCGAACTGGATGCGTGGACCAAGGCCGGCAACTGGAAAGCCAGTGTCGGTGCCGACCAGTTCGGCACCGATGTGTACGGCAAGACCCTGGGCATCGTCGGCCTGGGCAATATCGGCGCCGCCGTGGCGCGCCGCGGCCACCTTGGCTTCGACATGCCCATCCTGTACAGCGGCAACAGTCGCAAGCCTGAACTCGAACAGGAGCTGGGCGCGCAGTTTCGCAGCCTCGAGCAACTGCTGGCCGAAGCCGATTTCGTCTGCCTAGTGGTGCCGCTCAGCGACAAGACCCGGCACATGATCGGCACGGCCGAGCTGGCGCAGATGAAGAAGAGTGCCATTCTGGTGAACATCTCTCGCGGACCGGTGGTCGATGAAGCGGCGCTGGTGCAGGCCCTGCGCGAAGGCACCCTGCGCGGCGCCGGCCTGGATGTCTACGAGAAGGAACCCCTGGCCGAATCGCCCTTGTTCGAGCTCGGCAACGTCGTGACGCTGCCGCACATCGGCTCGGCCACGGCGCAGACTCGTGACGCCATGGCCAACCGAGCCATCGACAACCTGACCGCCGCCTTGCTCGGAAAGCGGCCTCAAGACCTGGTCAATCCGCAGACCTTCAAGGGCTAGTCCGCACCCGAACCTGGGTACCGTGAACCTGAGCGTCCTGCGTCGCCATCGGCGCAGGCGTCGCAGGTCTGCTGCCCTTGCGGAACACCAGCACGTTGCCCAGCATCACCAGCACCAGCCCGCCGAGCGCCTGCGCGGTCCATTGATACCCTTCCGCATACGCCGAGACATTCAACGCCACCACGGGAAACAGCACCGTGCAGTAGGCGGCGCGGTCCGCGCCCATGCGCCCTACCAGAGTCAGGTAGGCCGTGAAGCCGATCACCGAACCGGGTATCACCAGGTACAGCAGCGAGCCAACGTAGCGCAGGCTCCACTCCATGCCGAAGGGCGTACCTCGCAGCAGACAATAGCCGGTGAGCAGCAGAGCGCCATACAGCATGCCCCAGGCGTTGGTGGTCAAGGGCCGCAGCCCGGCTTTCTGCTGCACGCTGGAGAGCATGTTGCCCGCCGAGAAACACAGCGTACCCAACAGCCCCAGCCCGAGGCCAAGCAAGGTCTGCGGGCTGGCGTCGTGAGCCGAGAGCTCGGGCCAGAACAATAGACCCAGACCGAGAAAGCCCAAAGCCCCTGCACCGATGACGTTAGGGGTGATCCGCTGGCCGAAAAAGATCCGTGCGTTGAGCGCATTCCACAAGCTGGCCGTGGAAAACACCACCGCCAGCAGCCCGGTCGGGATCCATTGGCTGGCGGTGAGAAAACACATGAAGTTCACGCAGAACAGGCACAGCCCCTGCGCCACGCAGATGAGATGGCCACGGCGGTTCATCACTTGCAGCCGTCGCGTGGTCAGCAGGATCGCGAACAGCACCAGCGCGGCCAGGCCGAAGCGATAGACGATGGACACGGGGATCTCGACCACGCCCAGTTGCAGCTTGAGCGCAATCCAGGTCGTTCCCCAGATCAAGACGGTAAGCAGATACAGCGATAGATTCATGACGATGCCCTCCTGGGTCAGAGGCGCATTGTCCGAGCGGTGGTCGCTGACGGCTTGCACAAACTTGCGCTTTTTCCGTCACGGTACTGGCGGCCCGTGCGCGACGCAGTACCATGGACACGGGGGTATCGATCATGACGGCTTTGCTGAACCTGCAAGTGTTTCAGGCGCTACACAACTCGCGCCACGCGCGCCTCGAGCACAGCGCCGAGCTGGGCGATTCGATGGTGGCCGCGTTGTGGCGCAACCATCACGACGCCCAGGAATATCAGGCGCCGACCCATCACACCTTGTCCTGCTACATCGGCGGCGGCACGGGTACCTTTCGCCGCGATCGACCGTGGGAAAAAGGCGCGCCCGGCAAGCAGTGCATACTGCCCGCCGGACATGAGTCGGCGTGGGTCATCAACGGCGACATTCGTCTCGCCCACCTGTATTTCAGCGCAGAACAGTTCGCGCTGGGCTGCGTGACCCTGCTGGACCGCGAACCGCGGGAAATGCAACTGCGGGAAAACACGTTCCTGGAAGATCCGGCGCAGGCGCAGCGTTTTGCGCGCTTGATCGCGCTCAACTGGACCGAGCCGGGTGAACGTGTGCTGACCAGCATCTTGGCCCATGAAATGCTCGCCCATGCCCTGCTCAGCCAAGTGTCCGCGCGCCCGCAGCTACGGCTCAAGGGTGGACTGGCACCTCATCAGCGGCGCCTGCTGCGTGACTTCATCGAAGCGCAGCTGGCCGAGCCACTGAGCCTGGGCCAGCTGGCGGCCTTGTGCAGCCTGTCCGAATACCACTTCGCGCGGATGTTTCGTACCAGCTTCGGCTTGCCACCGCACCAGTACGTACTGGCTCGGCGGATCGCTCGTGCCCGCTCGCTGCTGCGGCACACGCCGCTGCCGTTGGGTGAGGTGGGGCTGGCGTGTGGCTTCGCCAGTGCCAGCCACTTCAGCAACCGATTTCGCCAGGCAGGCGGGGTGTCGCCGGGCGAGTATCGCTTGGCCTTCACCTGACGGCAGCGCCAAAACGCGGTGTCGAACAGCGGACGCTACCAGCGTGCCGCAGCCGCCAGCAGTCCGAGCAAAAGGCCCGCGGCTGCCAGTACCAGCGCCCAGCGGGGCCGGTACGGCAGCAACCACACCAGAAACACCGCGCTGCCCATCAACACCGCCGTCCAGCGCACCAGCCCCATCGCCCAGCCAGCGCTGAGCACCGAGACCCACAGCGACAGAGCCAGCAGCGCCCAACCCGCGACCCGCAGCTGCACCTTGCGCGACGGGCTGGGCCGACGTCCGAGCATTTCCTGGTGATGGCGCTCCATGGCCAGGCACAAGGCACTGAAACCGGCATAGCTGAGCAGGCCTGCTGCCAACATCAGTGCACCTCTCTGGGCGTAGACGCACGCGTACGTGCCGCGCGTGCGATCGGCAATGCTGCCAGAGCTGTGCGACGCCGAATCTTCATGACCACCCAGGCCAGCACCAGACCGCACCCCAGGGCACTGAGATCGACGCCGGCCAGCACCCAGTCGCCCGCAGCGATGGACGTCGGCAGGCCATGGTCGGTGGTCACCAGGCTCAACAACGGCAACCCTGCCAAGGCAACGGCCGCCAGGCCCAATTGCTCGATCCAGGCCTTGCTGCCACTGCGCACAGCGGCATGCACGATGCTCAGCAGCCAAACGATGAAGAAGCTGTCGACCTCGATACCGGCACGCTCCGGATAGGTCGCCGGTAGCAGCCGGTTGGCCCACAGGAAACCTGCGACCGCCAACACCAGTCCCGCCATGCTGGCGACGTTCAACACTTCCACAAGGCGTAGTTCGAAGGGCCGCACGCCGCTACGGGCGTGCTTGAGCTGACGCTTGCCCAACCACATGACCAGCCCCGTGCCGATCAGCAACGTACTGCCCAGGCCGCAGAAGAAATACAGCCAGCGCAACACGGGCCCGGCGAACAGGCCCATGTGCAGGCCATAGAAGGTGCCTGCCACGACCATCGGCGTGGCGCCGTCGCGCGGCAGTTCAAGTACCGCACCCGTGGAGCCGGCGAAGGTGATCGCCGCCCCCGCGTCACGGCTCACGGTATCACCCTCATGACGGCTGAATTGGACCTGGGCATTGGCATCGCCCGGCAGTTGCACCGCGACGCGGCCGATCCGGCCTCCAGGCCATTGCTGCAGCGCACGCTCGTACAGCACGCTCAGATCCACCAGCGGCGCGGGCTGCCCCGCGGCGGCCAACCGCTGATTGCCGGGATAGATTTCGTTGAAGAACGCCTGGGTATCGCCATCGTAGCGGCTGACGATGCTCGCTGGCATCAGCATGGTCATGAAGATCACCAGGCTGCTGTAGGTGATCATCAGGTGAAAGGGCAGCACCAGCACGCCAATTGCGTTGTGCCCGTCGAGCCAGGAACGCGCGCCCTTGCCGGGACGAAAGGTGAAGAACTCCTTGAAGATCTTCTTGTGGGTGATGATCCCGGTGACCAGCGTCACCAGCATGACCATCGCCGCCAGGCTGCTCAGCCAGCGCCCCCAGGGGTAGCCCATCTGCAGTTGGTAGTGGAAGCGGTAGAAGAAGTCGCCGCCGCGGCTGTCGCGTGCCTCGACGCGCTGGCCGGTCTGCGGGTCCAGCGTATGACGGGTGAAGGCACCGCGCCCGCTCTTGTTCGGATCCTGCCACATGACCGAGAGCGCGGGCTCGCGGGCATCCGGCAGGCTGATGAACCAGCGTGGCGACTGCCCGGCGTTGGCCTGCAGGTAGGCCTGCGCCTGCGCCAGGCTGGCACGGGCATCGACTGCGCGCACCGGCACTTCGGGCTGGGCCCAGTGGCTGATCTCGTCCTTGAAATAGGACAGGGTTCCGGTGAGGAAAATGGCGAACAGCAGCCAGCCGAACACCAGCCCCGCCCAGGTATGCAGCCACGCCATCGCCTGGCGAAAGCCCTCTCTCACGGCAGATGCTGCCAGTGCAGAAGCGCCGCCAGCGCGGCCAGGACGAGACCTGGCTTGGCCAGGCCGATCCAGGCCCGGCTGGCGCTGTGCGAGGCGAAGCACCAGAGCACGGCCACCAGGTACACCAGGAACGACAGCATCATGGCACTGACCACGGCTTCGCCGCGCGCCATGGGCAACAGCCAGGCGATACACACGCTCGCCAGGGCCGCCAGCACGTAACCGCCAAAGACGGCAGCCAAGACACGGGAGGCCACGGCCCAACGATACGAGGTCGACACCCCGCCGATTCTGCTTCTCATGAATGACCTTCGAACGTACGGATGCATCGTGCAATCGCGCTGATAATAATGATAAATATTCTCATGTGCAAAGATCACTGGCATTTATCGTGCATTGCAACGCTTTTTCAGACCCGTGCGGTGCGTGCTGGCTTGCCCAACTACGGGCACACCCGTAAGATACGAACAATTCTTATTCTGCTGCGCACCCCATGGCGCCGGAGTGTTCGCGGTGACCGCTGTGACTTCCCCTGCCTCGCAATCGGTCGAGGGCCTCTACCTCGTTCATCGCCGCTGGCTGACCGAATGGCTGCGCAGCCGCCTGGGCTGTCCGGACAATGCCGCCGACCTTGCCCAGGACACCTTCATGCGCCTGTTGAGTGCGCGTGAAATCGCTCCCATCCGCGAGCCCCGCGCCTTTCTCACTACAGTCGCCAAGCGTGTGCTGTTCAATCACTACCGCCGTCAGGATCTGGAGCGTGCCTATCTGGAAGCGCTGAGCCAGATGCCTGAGCCGCTCGCGCCCAGCGAAGAGCACCGAGCGATCATCCTGCAGACCCTGCTGGAGCTTGATGCTCTCCTCGATGGCCTGCCGGTGCTGGTCAAGCGCGCCTTTCTGCTGGCGCAGGTCGAAGGCCTGGGCTACCAGGACATCGCCGACGAACTCGGCATTTCCCTGGCCACGGTCAAGCGCTACCTGCACAAGGCAGCCATGCGCTGCTACTTCGCACTGTGAACGAGGCGCGCACGTTTTCCCCACACGTGGCCGAGCAGGCCGTGCAATGGTGGCTTGAACTGCAGGAGGGGGCGCTCGACCCGCGGCAGCAGCAGGCGTGGCAGCGATGGCTGCACGCCGACGGCGAACACCGCCGCGCCTGGGAGCACATCCAAAAGGTCAATCAACAATTTGCCGGCCTGCCCGGTCCCTTGGCGCAGGCCACCGTGGGCTCGCCCTACTCGCCAGGCCGTCGGCGCGCACTCAAGACGCTCCTCCTGCTCGGGATGGCTGGGGCAACCACCTTGGCCCTGCGTCAACAGCATTGGCTGCCGCCGCTGGTGGCCGACTATCGCAGCCCGCTGGGCCAGCGTCGCCAGTTGCAGTTGGACGACGGCAGCCGAATCAACCTCAACACCACCAGCGCGGTGGACGTACGCTTCGACGCAGGTCAGCGCTTGATCCGCCTGCTCGAAGGCGAAATCATGCTCACCGCAGGGGCCGATGCACGGCCCCTGCGCATCAGCACCGATCAGGGGCTGGTGACCGCTGACCGCGCGCAGGTCAACGTTCGCCAGCTGCCGGGCAGCACCCAGGTGCAGGCCTTGCGTGGTGCGCTCGCCATTGAGCCCACAGGGTTGCAGGGCGGTCCGCTGCGCCTGGCCGGCGGCCAGCAAGTCGAGTTCGATCGCCAGCGTTTCACTGCCGCGCGGCCACTGGACGCCAACAGCGGTGCGTGGGTCGACGGCATGCTGATCGCCGCACACATGCGCCTGGGCGACTTCCTGACCGAAGTGGGCCGCTATCGCCGTGGCCAACTGGACTGCGACACGTCGGTGGCCAACCTGTTGCTGTCGGGCAGTTTCCCCCTGGGCGACACCGAGAAGATTCTCGATTCGCTGGAGGCCGCATTGCCGGTGAAAGTCCGCCGCTTCACCCGCTATTGGGTCACGGTGCAAGCCCGCGTCTAGTCACCCGTACGCTGCCGAAAGTTTTTTACATCTTTCGTGAGCCGTTTTGCCTTGGTCGCGTGACAGACAGGGTAACTCTCCCAACATTCTGCCTGGAAACGCCGCATGTCCAACCTGCCCACCCCGCTCGCCCGCGCCCTGCGCTGCCTGTTGCTCGGCACTGCCGTGAGCGTTGCTCAACTGCCGCACGCCGTAGCCGCCGATGGCACCACTCGCGAGTACCAGATAGCACCCACCTCGGTCGAAAGCGCGGTCACCCAGTTTGGCCGTCAGGCTGGCGTGCTGATTTCGTTCGGCTCGACCACCCTGGCAGACCAGCCCAGCCCTGGCCTGCAAGGCGCGTACACCGTGGAACAGGGACTGGCGGTGCTGCTCGAAGGCACGGGCCTGCAGGCGCGCGCTCTGGGTGACGGTGCCTACAGCCTGGAGCCCGCCTCACTGGCACAACCCGGCAGTCCCGGAGCCGCCGTCGAGCTGGGCGCCTCGAGCGTGGTGGGCGACTGGCTCGGCGCCGCCGAGCAGACCAACGTCTTCGAACACCCCGGCGCGCGCGACGTCGTGCGTCGCGAAGACTTCGAACGCAGCGGCGCCACCAGCGCGCGTGAGGTTCTCAACCGCATACCGGGGGTCAACGCGCCGCAGAACAACGGTACGGGCAGCCATGACATGGCGATGAACTTCGGCATCCGTGGACTCAACCCACGGCTGGCGACCCGCTCCACGGTGTTGATGGACGGCATCCCGGTGCCGTTTGCGCCCTATGGCCAGCCGCAGCTGTCGTTCGCACCGGTCAGCATGGGCAACATGGACGCCGTCGACGTGGTCCGCGGCGGCGGCGCCGTGCGCTATGGCCCACAGAACGTCGGTGGCATCGTCAACTTCGTGACCCGTGCCATTCCCGATGCTCCGACCGTGAAAGGGGGTTTCCAGACCCAGGTCAGCCCCTCGTCGAGCCAGGACGGCTTGAAGACCACGGGCAACCTGCTGGCAGGTGGCACCGCCGACAACGGCCTGGGCGGCGCCCTCCTCTACTCCGGCGTGCGCGGCAGTGACTGGCGCGAACACAGCGATACCCAGATCGACGACCTGATCCTCAAGGGCAAGTACCAGATCGACGAAGCCAACAGCCTCAATGCCGAGGCGCAGTACTACGAAGGTGAAGCCGACATGCCCGGCGGCCTCAGCGCGGCCGACTACAAGGCCGACCCTTACCAGTCGACCCGCCGTTACGACAAGTTCTGGGGCCGTCGCACCATGGTCAATTTCGGCTATCGCTATCAGGAAGATCGCCGCGAGTTCACCGCCAACACCTTCTTCACCAAGACCCTGCGCAGTGGCTACCTGGACCAGGGCAATTTCCTCTCGCTGTCGCCTCGCGAGTATTGGGTACGGGGTGTGGAAACACGCTTCTCCCAAGGCTTCGATCTGGGCCAGACCCAGCACGAGATGAGCGTGGGCTACCGCTACATCAGCGAGGCGGGCCACGAGTTGCGCTACCGCACACCGATCAGCGCCAACCAGCAACTGCCGAGCACCGACAGCCGCAACGACCGCGACACCCGCGGCGGCACCCAGGCTCACGCCCTCTACATCGATGATCGTATCGACATCGGCCGCTGGACGTTCACACCGGGCATCCGCTACGAGATGATCGACTCGCAGCAGACCAACAACCTGAGCAACGTCAAATACCAGGGCGACTACACCACCGCCCTGCCGGCTCTGAACGTGCTCTACCACGTCAACGAAAACTGGAACCTGTACGCCAACACCGAAGGCTCGTTCGGCAGCGTGCAATACAGCCAGATGCCCAACCGCGTGACCGGCGGCGAAGTGAAACCGGAAAAGGCCCGCACCTGGGAGCTGGGGACACGCTATGACAACGGCAACCTGCGTGCGGAAATCGGCGCATTCCTGATCAACTTCGATAACCAGTACGACAGCAACCAGACCAACGACACCGTGATCGCGCGTGGCGAAACCCGGCATCAGGGCATCGAGACCAGCATCAATTACGCCCTGGACGACTTGAGCCCGGCCCTGGCCGGCTTCGACGTCCACGCCAGCTATGCGTTCGTGGATGCGACCATCCGCGAAGATGGGCCGAACAAGGGTAACCGCGTACCGTTTTCCTCACGCCACAAGGGCACCCTGGGCGTTGGTTACACCCAAGGCCCCTGGAAGCTCGACCTGGACAGCACCTACCAGAGCAGCCAGTTCGCCGACAACGCCAACACCCAGGCCGAAAGCGCCGATGGCAGCACCGGACGCATTCCCGGCTACATGCTCTTCAGCACCCGCGCCGGCTACGATTTCGGGCCGCAGCTGTCCGACCTCAACGTGGCGGTGGGTGTGAAGAACATCTTCAACCACCAGTACTACACCCGCTCCTTCGACGACAACAACAAGGGCAAATACGTGGGCGAACCCCGCACGGTGTACGTGCAGACCTCGGTCGCCTTCTGACGCCGTCGGCCAGCTCCTGCAGCAGGTGCATCCCCTGCTGCAGCGGGACGCGGGCGGTGTCCGCAGGACCAGAAATATCAGGCTTCGCACTTATTTCATGAAAAGTTCGGAAAAGTTACTGAATATTTATCTTCATCAAGGGGTTGAATTGTTTCTTCAACTCCCTGACCTTGTACTTCAAGAGGCGATGATAATCAGTCATCGAATCTCAAGCGAGAAAGCCGAATAAGGGATGAACTATGCAGATCCAGGTCAATAGCGATAACCATATTCAAGGCGACGCCCGCCTGCAGGAGTGGGTACGCACCGTAGTGGAAGGCGCAGTCGAGCATTACCAGGAAGACCTCACCCGCGTGGAGGTCCATCTGGCCGACGAAAATGGCCAGAAATCCGGTCCTGACGACATGCGCTGCCAGATGGAAGCACGGCCAAAGGGGCATCAGCCCATCTCCGTGACCCACAAGGCAGAAACGCTGGAGCTGGCGATCGACGGCGCTGCCGAGAAGCTCAGCCATGCCTTGGAGCATTTGTTCGGCAGGCTGCGCAATAAGCGTGCAGCCAACACGCAGACCATCCCCGACGGCCCGAACGAGGCGCTGCTCGAAGAGGAGTTTCTGGAAAACGAGCAGGTGCTCAACAGCAAGTCCTGAGTCCTGCCCTACGAAAAAAGGCGAGCCAAGAGCTCGCCTTTTTTATTGCCTGTAAATAAGTTTCACGATCCGGGCACGGCGATTGCTACATCGAATGGCAGCGAAGTAAACAGCGGTTACATATAGCAAAGGATGAAGTATGAAGCCGACCAGCGGTCTGGAACCAGCAACTAATCGTCCAGTCCATTAACAAAGTTCGACTATGACAGGTAGTACCTCATGGATAATCCATTCCAAGCCCTGAGCGACGCGTTCCAGCCCGAATACCGCGTCAATTTGAGCATCCAGCGCCTGGATGGCAGCATCATGCTGACCCTGTCCAACGAGCGAGGTGTCGCCGCCAAGCGGATGATCACCGCCGAGCAGCGCAACGACCCCAAGCGCATGCGCCGCTTGATCGAAAGCATCAAGTTCGGCATGGCCATCGAGCAAGGCGGCAGCGCCATGCAGATGCTGGCGGCAATGACCGATGCCGGCAACGTCGAAAAGCTGGGCGGCAAGCCGGCCCTTCACGCTGCCACCACGCAGACCGCACCGGTGTCCGCCAGCCTCTGATAGACCGTTGTTCGGCCTAGCTGTCCGATTTCTCTTTCACCGACGGATAGCGCGACGAGGCGTAGCGCACCACCAGGATGGCGAACGCCAGGAGCAGGATTCCGCCGCACAGATAAATGATGCCTACATCCGGTGCATTATGGTGCGAGACATCGCCGATCAGCAGGCGTGTCAGCGCGGTGATTGCCACGTACAGCAGAAAGCGGATGGGCATGTGGTTGGTCTTGAAATAGATCCCCACCATCGCACCCAGCTCCAGGTAGATGAACAGCAACAGAATGTCATCCACGCTTACGCTGCCCTTCTCCACCATTCCCAGAAAAGCACTGACGGCCGCCCAGGCGGTGATGGCACCGATCCCGAACAGTGCCAGGTAGTGGAAAGACTCCACGCACAGATTGCCCAGCGAATCGGCCTGAGCGTGCAGGCTCCCGCGAAGCTTTTCAGCCCATTTCATTGCCTGTGTTCCTTATGCGAACCGATTGAGAGCGGCGGCCGAGCGCCTATGCTCGTTTAGCGCATGCAGCATAAGGGCCAGCCCCGGCTGATGAGAAGCGGCCAGACTGTCGCAGGGCACCTCGTCGGCACGGCTGTTCAAGCGTAGAGATTTGCCTTATGCTTGGCACTGTATAAACGAACAGTGGTTGTACTGAACCAAATTCCCCTAGGCATATGAGGTGGTCAATGGCCGTCGAAGTGGTATACCGCAGCAGCCGAGATCTGGAGCGCCTGTTTATGGACAAAGCTGAAGCCGATCGTCACGACAAAATGCTCGAGCTGGCCGAGCTGCTCGCAGACGTCCTGAAGAAAGCCGTGCCGTCGCTCGACGACAAGCAGGTCGAAGACGCCGGGATCTACATGGCGACAAACCGCGACATCTTCGCCAAGGCGTTCAAGAGCCAGCCCGATGCATTGAACGAGCTGCTCACGGCCACGGCCGACAGCGCAGAGCAGGACTGATGGTCAGCTGCGCAGCGCTTCCACGAACTGCGCCAGCCAGGGTTCTGCGTCGGCTTCCGGGTTGACGGTTTCGCTGGCATCCAGGCGCAGCATCCCCTGCACTTCATGGATGCCCAGTTCGGCGAACAACTCGCGCATCTGCTCGCCACCGCCGCAATAAAGGTCGTAGCTGGAGTCGCCCAGTGCAATGACGCCACCGGGCAATCCGCGCAATGCCGCCGGCAGCTCGTCGCGCAACTGAGCGTGCAGCGGCATGATGTTGTCCGGCAGTTCCCCCATTCCAGTGGTCGACGTCACCGCCAGCAGCGCCTGGGGTGCGAACGTCAGAATCTCCTGCACAGTGGCTCTGGGATTGTGCCAGGCTTGGATATCCTGTCGCTTGAGCAGCTGTTCGGCATGCCGGGCGACGTCCTCGGCCGCGCCATAGACCGAACCGCTGAGGATGGCAACTTTCATGATGACTGTCTCGAACCATTAAAAGGCATGATCTTAACAGCCCGTTCGCGCATTGAAAGGCAAGATCTGGCGCTCTGGTCCTCCTCCTGCGGCCCGTATGAATTAGACTAGGCTGTACGGTAGGGAACCTCTCACATGATCAATGCAAAGCTGCTGCAACGGGTGATCGATGCGTCGAACGACGGCATCGTCGTCGCCGAACAGGAAGGCGAGGACAATATCCTCATCTACGTCAATCCGGCCTTCGAACGCATGACCGGCTATAGCTCGCTGGAAATGCTCTACCAGGACTGCCGGTTGTTGCAGGGTGACGATCGTGACCAGCCGGCCCGTCGGCGCGTGCGCGAGGCGATCGATCAGGGCGTGGCGTGCCGCGAGGTGCTGCGCAACCATCGCAAGGACGGCAGCTGTTTCTGGAATGAGCTGTCGATCACGCCGGTCCATAACGAAAGTGACCAACTGATGTACTACATCGGGATCCAGAAGGATGTCAGCCGCGAGGTCGCGGCGCAGCAGCGTATCGTCGAACTGGAACAGCAGGTTGCAGCGCTGCAACGACGCGTCGCCGAACTCGAAACTTCTGCCCCTTCGAGTCCAGTGTGACGACGATGAACATTTTTCGAGGCTTCATCGAATTTTCATTCACCGCGAGCGTGCGCCATGCCGCCTGATGTATTGCTGACCCAGGACGAGCTGGATTTCCTGCGGGCCATGCAGGCCAATCCGCAGCTCAACGTGCGCGATACCCTTCTCAATGTTTCGGTGAAGGGTGGGCCACAGGTGCGCGAGCTGCTGATGCGCCTGGCCTCCCATGAGCAGGTCACCATCGAGGCGCACCTGGAGAATCAGCAGATCAGTTTTCCGCTGCAGATCGTGGAGGACGATTTCCAGGCGGCCCATCTGGAACTGGGGGCGCCGAGTATTTATGAAGACGGGCCGATGCTGCGTCCATGGCGGTTGAGTCTGACCGAACCCATCGTGCTGCGCGATGGCGAAGGACGTGACAGCGACTTCTGGGTTCGCGACATTTCCTTCAAGGGCGCCCTGCTCGAGGCCCGCCAGGGGGCCAAGGCGCCGGCCAGGTTCCAGCTGTGGTTCACGCCTGAAGGCTACGCGCCGATTCCGTTGCGCGGCTCGATGATTCGCGAGGCCGAGCACGGCCTGTTCGCCTACCGCCTCAGCCAGAGCGACGCCCGGGCGATCGAATCACTGCGTCATTTCATCCTGCAGCAGCACCGTCTGGTGCATCCGCAACTTCATAGCTGACGCCGATCCAATCAGCTGTCCAGATGGCCCGCCAGGTACTGCTGCAGACGCCGCTGCATCAGGCGCCCATCGCTGCCCAGACACACGATTTCCGGAGACTGAAGGCTTTCCTGAACCGTCTCGGACAGCTCACCGGCCAATAGCAGCGGGCAACTCAAGGCGTTGTTCAATCGCTTCAACTGCCGGATCAGCGCCGGCGCCGGCGGGCGGTTGGAGAACAGCACGAGCGCCTGTGGGGCGAGTTTTTCGCAGACCAGGCTCAGCTCTTCGAGCGGCTGGCCCAAGCCCAGCAACTGCACGTCCACTTGCGGTCCGCTTAATAGCAGGCCGGTCACCTGAAGCTCGAGTTCGCGGCACTGATCGGGTATGGCCACCAGCACCACGCGGCTTTCCTGTCCTTGATCGGCAGTCAGGCGCAGGCGTTGCAGCGTGCGCGCACGCAGGAATGTATCGAGGAAGATCCATTCGCTGGCCTGGCCGAAGTGGCCCTGGTGCACGAGCAGTTCCTGCCATACCGGCATCAGCACCTGCTCGAAGGCCACGGCCAGCGGGTAACTGGAAAACACCTGACCATAGACCTGATCGAGCCTGGGTTCGGCGAATTCGCGCACGCATTGGCGGACCCGTTCCTGCCACTGCTGCCATTCACCCGGCTCGTCGCGGGCGCTGGGCGGTGGTGCTTCGGTCTGCTGGGTACGGGCGAGAATCTTGCCGACCTTGCTCACCGCCACCCCGCGCTCGATCCAGCCCAGGATGCTGCGCACCTCCTCGATATCGGCCAACGAGTACAAACGGTGCCCGCTTTCGGTGCGTGTTGGCTGCACCAAGCCATAGCGACGCTCCCAGGCACGCAACGTGACGGGATTGATTCCGGTCAGTCGCGCCACCTCGCGAATGGGGTACAGCTCGTCCAGCGCTGCATCTTGCACGCCAGGCAATCGGGTGCCGGATTCGCTCATTGCTAGTCAACCGCTGCCAGGAACATGAACCGACAGTGTAACCGCTGTGGGTACATAGAGGTTTGCGGATGATCCAACGGACGGTAGATGTGCAACCGACCGTTTTCGGGAATAATACTTGCTTGATTCCAAATGCGGCCCACCACCCCGGCGCTGCATTCGATGGAGGCTCCTACCCGGAGCACCAGACTGTCTGGAGATACACAATGTCTACCTCCCCCGTTACCTTGATGGTCGCGCGCCGCGTGGCCGATGGCAAATATCAGGACCTGATCGCCTGGTTGCATGAAGGCGAACAGCTTGCCACCGACTTTCCGGGCTACCTGGGTTCTGGCGTTCTGGCCCCCGCGCCAGGCGACGACGAATTCCAGATCATCTTCCGCTTCGCCGATGAAACCACCTTGCATGCCTGGGAGCATTCGGCTTCCCGTCGTTCGTGGCTGGGCCGTGGCAGCGACCTGTTCGCCCAACCCCATGTGCACCGCGTCAGCGGAACCGAAGGCTGGTTCGGCGACAGCGGCCTGCAGCGTCCACCGCGCTGGAAACAGGCCGTGGCCATCTGGCTGGCGTTCTTTCCGGTGTCGCTGATCTTCAACTTCCTGTTCGGCCACGTGCTGAACGAGATCAGCCTGGTGCCCAGAATCATGCTCAGCACCCTGGCTCTGACCCCGATCATGGTGTTCTTCTTCATTCCCTTGTCCACGCGCCTGCTGCGCAACTGGTTGCACGCCACCCCGGCCCGCGCCCCGCTGCCCAAGGCCAAAGTGGCCTGATCGGCCGGCCCTGCTGCGCTTTGTGGTATAAATCAGCGCAGCAACCTGCCGACGAAGAGCCCGCCACATGCCCCACCCGATCCTCATCACCGGTGCGAGCCAGCGCATCGGCCTGCACTGCGCCGAACGCCTGTTGGGCGAAGGTCAGCCAGTCATCATCAGCTACCGTCAGGAGCGCGAAACCGTCGCTCATCTGCGCGAGATGGGGGCGGTCACCATCCATGCCGACTTCGGTAGCGAGGCTGGTATTCTGGCGTTCATCGATGCGCTCAAGGCGCAGACTTCGCAGCTGCGCGCCATCGTCCACAACGCGTCGGCCTGGATCGCGGACAGTGCGGGAGACGAGGCGGCTGCGTTCCAACAGATGGTCAACGTGCACATGCTGGCGCCCTACCTGATCAACCTGCACTGCGCCGACCTGCTGCGCGCCTCCAGCCCGGCCGACATCGTCCACATCAGCGACGACGTGACGCGCAAGGGCAGCGCCAAGCACATGGCCTATTGCGCCAGCAAGGCGGGCCTGGACAACCTGACCCTGTCGTTCGCCGCGCGCTTCGCCCCGGCGATCAAGGTCAATGGCATTGCCCCGGCGCTGATCCTGTTCAACCCGGACGACGACGCCGACTATCGCTACAAGTCGCTGGCCAAATCGGCGCTGGGCATCGAGCCCGGTGCCGAGGTCATCTACCAGAGCCTGCGCTACCTGCTGGAAAACCCCTACGTCACGGGCACCACCTTGACCGTCAACGGCGGCAGGCACGTAAAATAGCGCCTGCCTGCCAGCCCGGACACGGCGCTGACCCCGAACATTCTGCGGAGCACACAACGATGGCACCATTGCAGCCAGGAATGGCACGTATCCGGGTCAAGGACCTGCGCTTGCGCACCTTCATCGGTATCAACGAAGACGAAATCGTCAACAAACAGGACGTGCTGATCAACCTCACCGTCCTGTACCCGGCACTCGAAGCGGTGCGCGACAACGATATCGAGCACGCCCTGAACTACCGCACCATCACCAAGGCAGTGATTCAGCACGTGGAGGGCAATCGTTTCGCCCTGCTCGAACGCCTGACCCAGGAAATTCTCGACCTGGTCATGCAGAACACCGCCGTGCGCTACGCCGAAGTGGAAGTCGACAAGCCCCATGCGCTGCGCTTCGCCGAATCGGTTTCGATTACCCTCGCTGGCAGCCGTTGACCGGTTGCCGCCCAGCTGGAGAGCGACATGAACGAACAGCAACGTCTGGAACTGGAGGCCGCAGCCTTCCGCCGTCTGGTCAAGCACCTGGACGAGCGCAAGGATGTGCAGAACATCGACTTGATGAACCTGGCCGGATTCTGCCGCAACTGCCTGTCCAAATGGTACAAGGCGGCAGCCGACGAGCAGCAGGTCGAAGTCAGCCTGGACGAGGCCCGCGAAGTGGTCTATGGCATGCCGTACGCGCAGTGGAAGGCTCAGTACCAGCAGGAAGCCAGCGCCGAACAGCAGGCGGCCTTCGCCAAGGGGACGCCCAATGCATGATGTGAAGGCGCTGCGCACCAGCCTGGCCAGCGGCGAACATCAGTTCGCAACGACGCTGGCGTTCGTTGCCGAGCACTATGCCTATACACCGCAGGCCTTCCGCAACGGCGCTCTGGACAATGCGGCCGGCCAGAATGAAGGCTCGTGCAAGACGTTGGGCCTGGCCCTGTTGGAAGGGCTGAGCGATGAAGAGGCATTGCTGGCGTTCGGCGAACACTACCGCTCGGTGGTGGCGACGCCCGAAGGCAGCGATCACGGCAACATCCGCAATCTGATGGAGCATGGCCTGGCAGGGGTGACGTTCTCCGAACTGCCGTTGGCACGCCTGGGCTGATCGACGGGCATGAAAAAACCGACCCTGTGAGGTCGGTTTTTTTGTGTCTGGCTCAAGGGCCTCTTCGCGGGTAGAACCCGCTCCCACAATGGACCGCATCGCCTGTTTCAGTTGTTTCCAGCTACAAAGGGTGATGGACCGAACCCTGTGGGAGCGGGTTCTACCCGCGAAGGCCGCGCCGCGGTTTCAGCTTAAAACGAAGCGTTGGCCAGCCCATCCAGATAGCGCTCCACATCCAGCGCCGCCATGCAGCCAGCACCGGCTGAAGTAATTGCCTGACGGTATACATGGTCTGCCACGTCACCGGCCGCGAATACACCCTCGACGCTGGTGGCAGTCGCGTTGCCTTCACGGCCACCCTGCACCACCATGTAGCCGTCCTTGAGGGCCAACTGGCCTTCGAACAGCGAGGTGTTCGGCGTATGGCCGATGGCGATGAACACGCCATCGACTTTCAGCTCTTCGGCAATGCCGTCGTTGTTGCGCAGACGCGCACCGGTCACACCCATGTTGTCGCCCAGCACTTCTTCCAGCGTGGCGTTGAGCTTGAGCTCGATCTTGCCTTCCGCCACGCGGGCATGCAGCTTGTCGATCAGGATCTTCTCGGCGCGGAAGGTATCGCGACGGTGCACCAAGGTGACCTTGCTAGCGATGTTGGCCAGGTAGAGGGCTTCCTCGACCGCGGTGTTGCCGCCGCCGACCACCGCGACTTCACGGTTGCGGTAGAAGAAACCATCACAGGTGGCGCAGGCCGAAACGCCCTTGCCCATGAACGCTTCTTCCGACGGCAGACCCAGGTAGCGTGCGCTGGCGCCAGTGGCGATGATCAGCGCATCGCAAGTGTAGGTCGCGCTGTCGCCGGTCAGAGTGAACGGCTTGGCAGCGAAGTCCACAGCGTTGATGTGATCGAAGACGATCTCGGTTTCAAAACGCTCGGCATGCTCGCGCATGCGCTCCATCAGTGCTGGCCCGGTCAGACCATGGGGGTCGCCCGGCCAGTTGTCGACTTCAGTCGTGGTGGTCAGCTGGCCGCCTGCCTGCATGCCGGTGATCAGCAACGGCTTGAGGTTGGCGCGGGCAGCGTAGACGGCGGCGCTGTAACCGGCAGGGCCGGAGCCCAGGATGATCACGCGGGAATGACGAACTTGAGACATGACGAGCTCCTGACTGCCGGACGTTGACGCCGATCCGGTACGGCTGGAATAAAAAGGACTGGCAAGACACCTTGGGGAAGGTTCAATGCCGCCAGCCCGTAAACTTCAAAAGGAAGGGTTGAAAATCGAATGCGCCAAGCTTAACGACGTAAGCCCGATTAGGGAAATACCCTTTGGCAATCCGATCCATAGCACTCTTCTATGCGGACATCTTCAACCGATCAGGATCGCACCAGGTTGTTACCAGCCATTGCCGTGGTTCCCGCGCCCGTGCAAAGCCGGTACTGTCAGCACGTTTTCACTGTCTTGGAGTTGTCCATGCCTGTCCCTGCACTGTCCGGCCCGCAATACCTGCGCGAAGGCCTGAAAATGGTCTTGTCTCCCGGGCTGCGTTTGTTCGTGCTGCTGCCACTGGGCATCAACCTGGTGTTGTTCGTGGGCCTGATCTACTTCGCTGGGCACCTGTTCAGCGGGTGGGTCGATCACTTGATCCAGAGCCTGCCGCACTGGCTGAGCTTCCTCAGCTTCATCCTCTGGCCGCTGTTCGCCGTACTGGTGGCGTTCATGGTGTTCTTCAGCTTCACCATGCTGGCCAATATCATCGCCGCCCCGTTCAACGGGTTCCTGTCGGAAAAGGTCGAGGTGGTGGCGCGGGGCAAGGACGAGTTTCCGCCCTTTCGCTGGGCCGAACTGCTCGAAATGATTCCGCGCACACTGGCCCGCGAAGCCCGCAAACTGGGGTATTTCCTGCCCCGTGCGCTGGCGCTGTTCGTCCTGTCGTTCATCCCCATGCTGAACATCATCGCCGCTCCCCTGTGGCTACTGTTCGGTGTGTGGATGATGGCGATCCAATACATCGACTACCCCGCCGACAACCACAAGATGAGCTGGCAGGACATGCTCGCCTGGCTACGCCAGAAGCGCTGGCGCAGCCTTAGTTTCGGCGGGATCGTTTACCTGGCGCTGTTGATTCCGGGGGTCAACGTCCTGATGATGCCGGCCGCGGTGGCAGGGGCGACGTTGTTCTGGGTGCGTGAGCGGGGGTGAATCTTCGCGGTGCGACCGATCTTGGCTCGCACCGCCGGCGATGGCGTCACGAATTCCTCACGAATGCGCCACACCAACGCAATACAAGTCCCCGAAACTGTCTGAATGACAGCGCTCCCACTCTATATCACCCTCGTCTCCGAAACCTTCATCCCCGAGATCAACGGGCTTGCCAGCACACTCGACCATCTGTGCCAAGGATTGCGCGGCCGTGGACACCATGTGGATGTGGTGCGGCCCCGGCAAGTGCAGGACAGCGCGCCGAGCGATGATGTGATGCTGTGTCGCGGCTGGCCGATTCCTGGCTACCCTGGGCTGCAGTGGGGCGAGTCGTCCATGGGGCGGCTGGTGCGGCGCTGGCGGTCGAGGCGGCCCGATGTGGTGTATGTCGCAACGCCCGGCCCCTTGGGCTTGAGCGCGCTGCGTGCCGCCCGGCGCTTGGGTGTCCCGGTGGTCAGCGGCTTCCACACCAACTTTCAGCAATACGCCGCGCACTGCGGGCTGGGACTGCTGGCACGTCTGGTGACCCATTATCTGCGCTGGTTTCACCGTCGCACCTGCATGACCCTGGTGCCCTGCATCAGCCAACGTCTGGAGTTGCAACGGCGAGGCTTCGAGCGTTTGCATCTGCTGGCGCGCGGCGTCGACAGCCAGCTGTTTCATCCCCGACGGCGCAGCATGGTCGTGCGCCATCGCTGGGGCCTGAGCGAGGGCGACCTTGCTGTGCTCTATGTCGGACGTCTTGCGCAGGAGAAGAACCTGGACCTGCTCGCGCGCACGTTTGCCTACCTGCAGGCGCAGCATCCGCAGCGACTTATCAGGCTGATCGTGATCGGCGATGGCAGTCGGCGCAGCGATCTGCAGCGGCAGGTGCCCGACGCGATTTTCTGTGGGGCATTGCGTGGCGAAGCGCTGGCGGAGCATTACGCCAGTGGTGACATCTTCGTGTTTCCCAGCCTCACCGAGACTTTCGGCAATGTGGTGCTGGAAGCGCAGGCATCGGGCCTGGCTGTGGTGGCCTATGATGAGGCGGCGGCAGCGCAGCACATTCGCCACGGCCACAGCGGCGCGCTGGCCATGCCTGGCGACGAGGCGGCCTTTCTGGAAGCCGCTGGCTGGTTGCTGGAGGACGAAGAGAACCTGCGCAGGGTCCGCCTCAACGCGCGGCGACATGCCCGGCTTCAGGGTTGGGGCGCGATCGTCGAGCAGTTCGAGCAGCAACTGACGAACGCTTGCTCGCCGATACCTTCGGCAAGCTTTGCGAGGACTGCAACGAGCCCCCAAGGCTGAACCGCATGCTGCGTGTCAGCCAGACCGCGTTGACCCTTCGCGGCCGATGACCGCTCCTGCAGGGGGCCAAAAAAAACAGGGGGCACGTCGCTGACGTGCCCCCTGTTTGCATCTGCGCCAGGTAGCTCCGAAGAGGAGCACCGTGCTCAGATCAATGGTGGTGACCACCTTCGCCGTGCACGTGGCCGTGGGCGACTTCTTCTTGGCTGGCGTCGCGGATGTCGACGACCTTGACCTTGAAGTGCAGGCGCTGACCGGCCAGCGGGTGGTTGCCGTCGACGGTGACGTCGTCGCCGTCCAGGTCACGAATGGTCACGATCTGCATCTGGCCATCAGGTGCGGAAGCGTGGAACTGCATGCCCACTTCCAGCTCGTCGACGCCTTCGAACATGCTGCGTGACAAGGTGCTGACCAGTTCGGCCGCGTACTCGCCGTAGGCATCTTCGGGCTCGATCGCCACGTCCAGGTCGTCACCGACCTGCTTGCCTTCCAGAGCCTTTTCCAGGCCAGGAATGATGTTGCCAGCGCCCTGCAGATAAACCAGCGGCGCGCCGCCGGCGGAGCTGTCGATAACCTCACCAGCGTCGTTGGTCAGGGTGTATTCGATGGAGACAGCCTTGTTGGCGGCGATCAGCATGAGGTAAGACCTTTTGCATAAGAATGTAGAACGACCAAGTGTAACCAAGGGTTGGCTCGAAAGCGAACCCACTCGGCCGACGGATGACCCGAGGCGATGTGCCCAGCCCGTGAAGGCCTTGGCACCTGCCATGAAATTATGACTGTGCACGGCGCGATTCGTTTCTACTTGCGGGCCGTGGCTTGAAGCTTGTAGCGTGCAGCCCAAAGCTCACCCGAGAAGCTCGCATGCAAACTTTCTTCATCGCGCCGACTGACTTTGGCGTAGGCCTGACCTCCATCAGCCTGGGGCTGGTAAGGACCCTGGAACGCGCCGGCCTGAAGGTCGGTTTTCTCAAGCCCATCGCCCAGCCACACCCCGGCGACCTGGGCCCGGAACGCTCGACCGAGCTGGTTGCCCGCACCCATGGCCTGCAACCGCCCAAGCCCTTGGGCCTGGCCCACGTCGAGCGCATGCTGGGCGATGGTCAGCTCGACGAACTGCTCGAAGAAATCCTCACCCTGTACCAGCAGGCCTGCGTGGGCAACGACGTGGTCATCGTCGAAGGCATGGTGCCGACCCGCAACGCCAGTTATGCCGCCAGGGTCAACCAGCACCTGGCGAAAAGCCTGGATGCCGATGTGGTGCTGGTGTCGAGTGCCGAAAACGAGGTGCTCGCCGAGCTCTCCGGCCGGGTCGAGTTGCAGGCGCAGTTGTTCGGCGGCCCGCGCGACCCGAAGGTACTGGGCGTCATCCTCAACAAGGTGCGTACCGATGAAAGCATGGAGGTGTTCGCCGCGCGCCTCAAGGAGCATTCGCCCCTGCTGCGCGGAGGCGACTTTCGCCTGCTCGGCTGCATTCCCTATCAGGCCGACCTGAACGCGCCACGCACCCGTGACGTGGCCGAACTGCTCGGCGCCCAGGTGATCAACGCCGGCGATTACGAGCAGCGGCGGATGAACAAGATCATCATCTGCGCCAGGACCGTGCTCAATACCGTGCAGCTGCTCAAGCCGGGCGTTCTCGTGGTGACCCCGGGCGATCGTGACGACATCATCCTGGCCGTGAGCCTGGCGGCCATGAACGGCATGCCTCTGGCCGGGCTGCTGCTGACCAGCGACACCCTGCCCGACCCACGCATCCTCGAACTGTGCCGGGGCGCCCTGCAGGCCGGTTTGCCGGTGCTGTCGGTGAGCACCGGCTCCTACGACACCGCCACACGCCTGAACCAACTGAACAAGGAAATCCCCATCGATGACCGCGAGCGTGCGGAGATCATCACCGATTTCGTCGCCGGCCACCTGGATGCCCAGTGGCTGCATCAGCGCTGCGGCACGCCACGGGAGCTGCGGCTGTCACCGGCCGTGTTCCGCTATCAGCTGATCCAGCGCGCGCAGCAGGCCTACAAGCGCATCGTCCTGCCCGAAGGCCACGATCCGTTGACCATTCAGGCAGCGGCCATCTGCCAGACCCGCGGCATTGCCCGCTGCGTGCTGCTGGCCAAGCCCGCCGACGTGCACGCGGTGGCCAGTGCCCAGGGCATCGAGCTGCCCGAAGGGCTGGAGATCCTCGACCCCGACCTGATTCGCGGTCGCTACGTGGAGCCGATGGTGGCGCTGCGCAAGAGCAAGAGCCTCAATGCGCCCATGGCCGAGCAGCAGCTGGAAGACAACGTGGTGATCGGCACCATGATGCTGGCTCTGGATGAAGTCGACGGTCTGGTCTCGGGCATTCTCCATTCCACCGCCAACACCATCCGCCCGGCCCTGCAGTTGATCAAGACCGCACCGGGCTGCAGCCTGGTGTCGTCGGTGTTCTTCATGCTGTTTCCCGATCAGGTGCTGGTGTATGGCGACTGTGTGATGAACCCCCACCCCAGCGCTGCCGAACTGGCGGAAATCGCCCTGCAAAGCGCCGACTCGGCCGAAGCGTTCGGGATCGCCGCGCGGGTAGCGATGATCAGTTATTCCAGCGGCAACTCGGCCAGCGGCGAAGAAGTGGAGAAAGTCCGCGAGGCGACCCAGCTGGCGCAGGAGGCCCAGCGTGATCTGTTGATCGACGGCCCGCTGCAATACGACGCCGCCGCCAACGAAAACGTCGCACGCCAGCTGGCTCCGGACAGCCAGGTCGCCGGTCGCGCGACGGTGTTCGTGTTTCCTGACCTGAACACCGGCAACACCACCCACAAGGCGGTCCAGCGCAGTGCCGATTGCGTCAGCCTGGGGCCGATGCTGCAAGGGCTACGCAAACCGGTCAACGACCTGCCGCGTGGCGCCCAGGTCGACGACATCGTCTACACCATTGCCCTGACCGCCATCCAGGCCAACCGCACCCTCGACCTCTAGGAACATCATCTTGCAGATTCTTATCGGGCTGTGCGCCGCCCTGCTGCTGGCCCTTAACACCATCGTTTGCTGCACGCCGCTGTTCATCGTCAGCCTGATCAAGCTGTGCCTGCCCTTCGCGGCGGCGCAGCGCCTGACCGATGAACTGATGCGCCACATCCACGAAGCCTGGATCAGCAACAACAAGGCCTGGATGAACCTGCTCGGCGGCATTGGCTGGAAGGTCGAGGGCTTGCAGGGGCTGGACTACCAGCATTCCTACCTGGTGACCAGCAACCACCAGAGCTGGGTGGATATCCTGGTCCTGCAATACGTGCTCAACCGACGCATCCGACCGCTGAAGTTCTTTCTCAAGCGCGAGCTGATCTGGGTACCTGTCATCGGCCTGGCCTGGTGGGCGCTCGGTTTCCCGTTCATGAAGCGCTATTCCAAGGCCTATCTGGCCAAGCATCCGGAGAAGAAAGGCGAAGACCTGCTCACCACCCGCCGCGCCTGCGCCCGCTTTCGCGGCAAGCCGACCGCCATCTTCAACTTCGCCGAAGGCACCCGCTTCACCCCGGCCAAACACGCCCAGCAAGCCTCACCGTTTCGCCACCTGCTCAAACCCAAGGCTGGAGGCATCGCCTTCGTGCTCGATGCCATGGGCGAGCAGTTGCAGTCGATGGTCAACGTGACGATCTACTACCCACAGGGCGCACCCGGATTCTGGGATCTGCTGTGCGGCCGAGTGGGCGAAATCCACGTGCTGTTCGAGGAACTGCCGATCCCCGAGCAATTCATCGGCCACAGCTATGACCAGGACGAGACGTACCGCGCGCTGTTTCAGACCTGGGTGAATACGCTGTGGACACAGAAGGACGCAACGCTGGAACGACTCAAGCTGGAGCGGCCTGAGAAAGACTGATCGCCCATGAAAAATCCCGCTGCCAGAGCGGGATTTTTGCAAGCCTTGCAGTGATTACTGCTGCTGGGCCGGCTGCGAGTACTGCTGGCCGGGAATCGGCTTGAGGTTGACTTCGACACGGCGGTTCTGGGCACGGCCGTTGGCGTCGGCGTTACTGGCGATCGGCTGATCGGGACCTGCGCCGCGTACCGACAGGCGCGAGCCATCCACGCCCTGCGCAGTCAGATAGTTGCTGACCGCCTGGGCACGCTGCAGCGACAGGTCCATGTTGTGCTGACGGCTGCCGGTGCTGTCGGTGTAGCCGACGATCTCGATGTTGTTCTCGTTGAACTGCTTGAACGAATTGCCCAGGTTGTTCAGCGGCGTGTAAAAGCTGCTGGAGATGTTCGACGAGTCGGTGGCGAAGGTGATGTTGCCCGGCATGATCAGCTTGATCTGATCGCCCTGGCGCTGCACTTCCACGCCGGTGTTGGCCATGCTTTCACGCAGTGCGGCTTCCTGACGGTCGGCATAGTAGCCGTAGCCTGCCGAAGCGGCGCCGGCCACGGCAGCGCCGATCAGCGCGCCCTTGCCACGGTTGTTGTGGTCGATGGCGGCACCGGCCACGGCGCCGGCCAGTGCACCCAGCCCGCCATACTTGGCGGTTTTGCTGATGCCCGACGAACCCTGGGCCTGACCCTGGTTTTCATACGGATTCTGCGACGCGCACCCGGACAACAGGGCGATGGCAGCGGCGGCAGTGATCAAGCGACGCGAGGTAAACATGGTCAACTCCTACTACATGAAGGCGGAAATCTGCTGAAAAAATGCGGCGACGGGTCGTGAACTTGTGACTGACTTGGAGGGCAAAAACCGGGAAAGATTCCCGTGTCGCGCTCTCAGCCCTCGTCAGCCATGGCCTGCAGCCTGCTAGCGTACCCCATCCTGACGCAGCGCCGCCGGGGTGAAATCGGAAGTGGTGGCGGTGAAGCCGAAGTCGTAGGACTGCTTTTCCTCGTTCTTCATGCCCAGCGCCAGGTAACGTCCCGACTGCAGGTCATAGAGCACCTCCAGAGTGGTCCAGGGCACCTGCTTGTCGTAGTAGTTCTGCGCGTGCGCTTCGGCCACGCGCCACAGCTGTCCACGGCCATCGTAATGATCGATCACGGCCGCTTGCCAGGTGTCTTCGTCGAAGTAGAAGTCGCGCTTGGCGTAGATGTGCCGCTGACCGGGCTTGAGCGTGGCGACCACGTGCCATACACGGCGCAGTTCGTAGCGGGCCAAGTCCTGGTTGATGTGGCCGGCCTTGAGGATGTCAGCGTATTTGAGATTGGGCGAATCGAGCCGGTGGCTGTTCTGGGCGATGAACATCTCCTGCTTGCCTACCAGTTGCCAGTCGTAGCGATCCGGAGCGCCGTTGAACATGTCCAGGTTATCCGAGGTACGCAGGCCATCGGCTGCGGTGCCCGGGCCGTCGTAGGCCACCTGCGGCGCGCGTCGCACACGGCGTTGCCCGGCGTTGTAGATCCACGCCTGACGCGGTTCGGCCACCTGATCCAGAGTCTCGTGGACCAACAGCACGGTGCCCGCCAGACGCGCCGGCGCGATGACGTCCTGCTTGAAATAGAACAGCACGTTGCCGGGATGCTGCGGATCGAAATCCTTCATCCTGTCGCGGAACACGAACTGGTCCTGGAAATACACCAGGCTGTAGGAACCATTGGGTTGCGGCGTGGCCTGGGTCACGCGCCGTGAGACGCTGCCGCCACGGTAACGGATAATGTGATTCCAGATGACCTCGATGCCGGTCTTGGGAATGGGGAACGGGGTGGCCATCTGAAAGCCTTCCACACCGTTGCCGTCACCGATCAGCCGAGCATGGGTCGCGTTGACCTTGATCGCACTCGCGACCTCGTCCGGCACACTCGCTCCGCGATGGGAGGGGTAGACCGGCATCGTGAAGGTGTCCGGATAGCGCTTGAACATCGCATACTGGCCAGGCGCTAACTTGGCCTTGTACTGCTCGACGTTCTGCGCGGTGATGGTGAACAGGGGCTTCTCGCTGGCGTAGGGGTCGGAGAGAAACCCCTTGCTGTCGACCGTACCGGCGGTGCGCGGCATCGGCGACCAGGCCGGAATGGAGGCGTCGGCATTGCCGGACTTCTCGGCGCCCAGAGGGGTCAGGCGGGTGCCCAGTTGGTCGGCCTCCTGTGCGCTGACCGCTGCCATGGCAGCGCCGGCCCACAGGGACAGACCGAAGATCCCGGCCTGCATCAGCATCGTTCTTGTATTCATGGCCGATCGTCTCGAACAGGGTGGCTCAGAAATTCACGCCGAAGCTGAGCGCAACGAAGTCGCGGTCATCCACCGTGGTGTACTTGCCGTCAAAAAAATTGGTGTACGACAGACTCACCGTGTAGGTGTTCTGGTACTCGGCATCGAGCCCGAGGCTGACCGCCTTGCGGCCTTCCTCGAAGTTGCCGCCGGGGCTGGGCGAGTAGCCGGACACATCGTGCGACCAGGCGATACTGGGCCGCAGGTTGACCCCGGCGAATACGCTGTTGTAGTCCCAGATGGCGCGGGCGCGATACCCCCACGAGGTGCTGGTGGTGAAGCCGCCATTGGTGCAATTGCGCGAGCGGTTACTGGCCGAGGTGCCCGGCCCAGCCCCGGCGATGGTGCCGGTGTTGAGGATGGCGGCGCAGGTGTCCAGGCCACCGGTGGCAGGCAAGGCGCCGGGGCCAAAGATCGCGTCACGCCCATAGCGCATCTGCGAAGAGCTCTCCAGACCGCCGACATGGGTGACCCCCACCTCGCCCACCACCGTCAGCCGCTCGGCGCCCATGACCTGATCGAAAAAATGAGTCAGGGTGGTTTGCAGCTGGGTGATCTCTTTGCGGCGGTAGCCTTTCAGGTCTTCTCCGGGCGTGCCGTCGAGCACTGACGCGTTGCTGTAGGCGCCGCCCAGCGGACGCACACCGGCAAAGAGAATGTCGGTGGTGTTGAGTTGCACCGGCGCATTGGGCCGGTAGCTGACCTCGCCACTCCAGGCCGTGCCGGTGGGTAGCGTGGTGGCGAAGCTCAGCCCGTAGAGGCGGATGTCCTCGGGAAAGTCGTAAAAGTAGCTGGAGTCGCCCGCCACCAGCAACGGGCCCAATGCACCGGCCCGTGACGCTGCCGCGTAGGTCGCGGCCGATGCCCCGGTGGCGTTGAACAGCGGCAGGCGGCTGTGGTAGTTCATGAAGTAGGCACCGAATTCGGTGTCCAGCGGATCGTAGTTGTAACGCAGCGCCACGCCGAACTGGCCGCTGTCGCGCGCATCGCGGTCGCCGCTGCGGCGCACCCGCACGCCCTCCTCGTTGACATCCACACCGGCGGCGGTCAGCGCTGGCAGGGCCGCAGCCGGCAGGCTCGAACGCTTGGCCAGCAGACGCAGATTATCGCTGCAGCCATCGGCGGCGACGTCTGCTTGGGCGAAGAACGTCCCGCAATTGTCGGTCACCGTCTGGTCCCACTCAAGCTGGTAGAAGGCTTCGGCGGAAAGGTTGTCGGTTAGGCTCTGGGAGACGTAGAACAGATTGACCGGGATCAACCCCTCCTTGACCTCGGCACCGGGTCGGCGAAAGGCCGAGACGTCGATCGGATTGAGCGCATTGATGCCGTTCTGGATGAACGTGCTCTCGCCCCAGCTGACCACCTGCTTGCCCAGGCGCACGGAGCCCGGTTGATCGGCGATGGCGTAGTTGTGGTAGACGAACGCGTCGAGAATCTGCCCACCGGAGGACTGCGCGGCTTCCTTGCGGTTGCTGTCGCTGATGTCCTTGAAGGAACGGCCTTCGTCCTTGAGTTCGAAGTCGTACCAATACTTGCCGCGAATGAACACGCCCGTGTCGCCGTACTTCAGCTCCAGGTCGTGCAGCCCCTTGAAGATCTTGGAAAAGGTTTCGCCTTTCTTGAAGTTCAGATGACCGTCGTCGGTGGTCTGCGACAGGCCCGATCCACCGTTGTTGACGCCGATCAGGTTGCGGTTCGCACCCGCGGTGGACCAACTGGCGCCGACCGACAGCGAGGAATCGAACTGGCCTTCGATTTCGCCGATGTTGAAACTGACGGCAAGCGCCGGCCCGGCAAGCGTCGCCAGACCGACCGCCAAGGGTAATCTGGCCCGGCGACAGGGCAGGTTTACTAAATTCATCGACGCTGTTCCATGTTCGTTGTGGTGCTGGCAAGGGACGCTGCCTGGCCATTATAAGCAAGGCGGGCTATCCAGCGTGCATGCCATGCCGATTCAGCGTATTTCGCTCAGGGCGATCTTCACCCCCAGCGCCACCAGAACCACACCCATGGCGCGGTCGAACCAATGCCCCATTCTAGCGAAGCCTTCGCGGACCCGACGCTGGCTGAACAGCAGGGCGATCATGCAGAACCACAGCGCCGTGGCCAGCGCCAGGTAGACGCCGTAACCGGCCTGGATGACCACTGGCGTGTGGGGGCTGATGACCACGGTGAACAAGGACAGAAAGAACAGCGTGGCCTTGGGGTTCAATCCATTGGTCATGAACCCGGCTACGTAGGCGGCCTTGGGTGTGCGCTGTACCGGTGCCGCACTATGGGCGGGCTCGCCGAGCGGCGCGGGCTTGGCGCGCAGGGCCTTGAAGCCGATGTACAGCAGGTACGCGGCGGCGGCCCATTTCAGGACATTGAACAGCACGATGGACTGGGACACGATCAGGCCGATGCCCAGCAGCGAATACCCCACGTGCACGAAAATCGCCGTGCCCACACCCAGCGCTGTCCACAGCCCGGCCTGACGGCCGTGGCTGACGCTTTCACGCACCACCACCGCAAAATCCGGTCCCGGGCTGGCCACCGCTAGCAGGTGAATGAAGGCAACGGTGAGAAATTCGGTCCAGTACATGACAGCAGGCTCCTAGCGGCAGTGGCAAACGCGGTGATGACCTCAGGCAGCCCGGACGCTACCTCACGTCAGCAGGCCAGGCCACAAGATTTTCATCCGGCAGCTATGGTAGAACATCCACAACCACTTCAAGAGGTTCACCCATGCCCGCTCACCGTGCCGCCTTCCTCGACTACAGCTCCCTGGACCTGGGTGACCTGGACCCTGCCGCGCTCAAGGCCTGCTTCGCCGACCTGCAGCTCTACCCCAGCACAACGCCTGAGCAACTGGTCGAGCGCCTGCGCGGCGTGACGGTAGCCATCAGCAACAAGATCGACCTGGACGCGGCGACCCTGCAGGCCTGCCCGGATCTGAAACTGGTGCTGGTGTCGGCCACCGGAACCAACAACGTCGATCTGGAAGTGGCACGCAAGCTGGGTATCACCGTGTGCAATTGCCAAGGCTACGGCACCCCCTCGGTGGCCCAGCACACCCTGATGCTGTTGCTGGCCCTGGCGACCCGACTGCCCGATTACCAGCGCGAGATCGCGGCCGGCCAATGGCAGCGGGCCAAGCAGTTCTGTCTGCTGGACTTCCCCATCGTCGAACTCGACGGCAAGACCCTCGGCCTGCTGGGCTATGGCGAACTGGGCGGCGCGGTCGCCAAGCTGGCCGAAGCCTTCGGCATGCGCGTGCTGCTGGGGCAGATTCCCGGTCGACCGCCACGCGCCGATCGCCTGCCGCTGCATGAGCTGCTGCCGCAGGTCGATGCCCTGACCCTGCACTGCCCGCTCAACGAGCACACCCGACACATGATCGGCGCGCCGGAACTGGCTCTGCTCAAGCCCAATGCCTTCGTGGTCAACACCGCGCGCGGCGGCATCATCGACGAGCAGGCCCTGGCCGATGCCCTGCGCCGTGGCCACCTGGGCGGAGCGGCCACCGACGTGCTCAGTGTGGAGCCGCCCGTGGACGGCAACCCCCTGCTGGCCGACGATATCCCGCGCCTGATCGTCACCCCGCACAGTGCCTGGGGCAGTGTCGAGGCACGCCAGCGGATCATTGGCCAACTGGCGGAAAACGCCACGGCCTTCTTCGCTGGACAGCCCATCCGCAGCGTCTGACAAGGGCCGTGGTCTGTTAGAATCCGCGCTTTTGCCAGGAGCCCTCCCATGGACCCGCGCAGTGAAGTGCTGCTTCGTCAGGCCAATTTGTTCCAAGGTCAGCTGTTGTTGGCCGGGCTGCCTGCCGATGACCTCTTCGGCCAGTTGCCGAACGCCGCCGGCTGGTGCTGGCACGCCGGCGATCAGGCGGCGCTGGACGCGCGCTTCGAAGGGCGCAGCCATTTCGGGGTGAATGTCCCTGAGACGGCGTTTGAAGGCGCGGTGGTGTTCCTGCCCAAGTCGCGCGAGCTGACCAGTTATCTGCTCAATGCCCTGGCCGCCCGCTTGCCGGGTCGCGAGTTGTATCTGGTGGGCGAAAAGCGCGGCGGCATCGAGGGCGCGGCGAAGCTGCTGCACGCCTTCGGCAAGCCGCGCAAGCTGGACAGCGCACGCCATTGTCAGTTGTGGCAAGTGACGGTCGAACAGGCGCCGCAGGCCGTGGAACTGGAAAGCCTGGCGCAGCGCTATCAACTGGAGATCGCTGGCGAGCCGTTGACCGTGATCAGCCTGCCGGGCGTGTTCAGTCACGGTCGACTGGACCGCGGCACCGAGCTGCTGCTCGAACACATCGACGGCCTGCCTCGCGGCCATCTGCTGGATTTCGGCTGCGGTGCCGGGGTGGTGGGTGCCAGCCTCAAACGTCGCTACCCGGACAACCAGCTGACGTTGCTCGATGTCGATGCCTTCGCCACGGCCAGCAGCCGTCTGACCCTGGCGGCCAATGGGCTGGAAGCCTGCGTCATCACCGGCGACGGTATCGATGCTGCGCCGTCGCATCTGGATGCCATCATCAGCAATCCACCATTTCACTCGGGCGTGCACACCAGCTATCACGCTGCCGAAAACTTGCTGGAAAAATCCAGTCAACATCTGAAAAAAGGCGGCGAACTTCGCTTGGTTGCCAATAGCTTCCTGCGCTATCAGCCGCTGATCGAAGGCGCTTTCGGGCGCTGCCAGACGGTGGCCGAGGGCCGCGGTTTCAAGATTTATCGCGCCGTCAAATAGCGAAATATTTTCTTGCCCTATCGTGATCGCCTAGGCAGAATCCGCACCGTCCTAGGGGAGTAGTCTCCCGCGAGCGCCAGCTCGCCAGGCACGCGTCAACATACTTGGCCCTCAGGCCATGGCGCGTGCGACCCAGCGGCCGCACAGACGGCCCGGGTTTGACAAGACCTATGACACGCACACCTTACCCGGGGCGGGGAGGCTGTTCGTGTCATAGCCGTGTCGACCCGCCCCCATAGGAACGCTCCTGATGTTGGAATCCCTACTTGTCCCTACCGGGCTGGTGGCCTTGGCCGAAATCGGCGACAAGACCCAGTTGCTCGCTTTGATCCTTGCGGCGCGCTTCCGCAAGCCCTGGCCGATCATCGCTGGCATCGTCGCCGCCACCTTGGCCAACCATGCAGCAGCCGGTGCGGTGGGCGCCTGGTTCAGCAGCTTCTTCTCCGATGTCGCCCTGCACTGGATCCTGGCCGCAAGCTTTGCTGCCACCGCGCTGTGGACCCTGATACCGGACAAGATCGACGACGACGAAGCCAACACCGCTCGCCGCTACGGGCCGTTCATGACCACGTTGATCGCGTTTTTCATTGCCGAGATCGGCGACAAGACCCAGGTCGCGACGGTGATGCTGGCCGCGCAGTATCCGCACTTGCTGATGGTCATCATCGGCACCACGCTGGGCATGCTGATTGCCAACGTGCCGGTGGTGCTGGCGGGTAATTTCGCTGCCGACAAACTGCCGCTGACGTTGATCCGCCGATTGGCCTCGGGAGCGTTTTTCATTCTGGCGTTCGTTGCGGTGTATCAGGCGATGAAGGTCAGCGGCTGGGTTTAGATTGGCGGTGAGGCCTTCGCGGGCAGAGGGCTCGCCGCCCGCCCCGCTCACACAGGGGACCTCGGTATCAGGGCTCTTCTGTGGGAGCGGGTCTCTGCCCGCGAATCAGCCGCCGCTATACATCAGGACTTCTTCGCCTGCTCATACAACGGCATGACCTTGGGGATCGCCGCCTGCAGTGAAGAAATCCGGCTCGCCGATGCCGGGTGAGTGCTCATGAATTCCGGTGGCGAGTTGCTGCCTGCCGCTGCGGTCATCTTGTTCCATAAGGTGATCGCGGCGTTGGGGTCGAACCCGGCACGCGCCGCCAGCTCCAGGCCGAACAGGTCGGCTTCGTTCTCGTTGCTGCGGCTGTTGGGCAGGGTCAGGCTGTAGTTGACCACGGTATCGGCCAGTTTAAGGCTGTCTTCGCCCAGCCCCAGCAAGGCCCCTGCCCCGCTGCGCGCCATCTGGATGCCATAGGCCTTGGACATCGCTTCGCGACCGTGCTCGCGCAGGGCGTGGGCGATTTCATGGCCCATCACGGCGGCGATTTCGTCGTCGGTGAGTTTCAGGGTGTCGATCAGGCCGGTGTAGACAATGATCTTGCCGCCGGGACCGCAGTTGGCGTTGAGCTCGTCACTCTTGATCAGGTTCACTTCCCATTGCCACTGCGCCGAATCCGGGCGCAGCTTGGGGGCCTGGGCGATCAGCCGATCGGCGATCGCCTGCACGCGCTTGGCCTCGGCGCTGGTCTTGTCGAGCACGCCCTTGCCGCTGGCCTCGGTCAAGGTCTGCTGGTAGGACTGTGCGTACATCTTGTTCACTTCATCGGTGGACAACATGCTGAACATGTATTGCTTGCGATCGACACCCACGGCGCCGGAGCTGGTGGTATTGACGGCCTGACAACCGGCCAGCAGCACGCTGACGGCCAGGGTGGCCGGAATGAAGAACTTGCCCATTGGGACTCTCCTGGTAAACCTGGCGGTATCCTACACGGTGCATATCGGACACGACACCTGCGCAGGTGCTCGGCCTGATGCACTGCGGTGACTGCTTCGCGGCCACTGACCGATCCTGCGGGTGCACCGCCCCCTTCCCCTCCCCCGTAGGAGCGGTCAGTGGCCGCGAAAAGAGCGACGCGGTCCCTGGAAAGACATCACGCCGGGGTGAGGCATTCAGGGGCATTGAGTTTGGGGTCGTTGACCAGGTTCGCCAAGGGGCGTTCGCGCAGCGCAGCCTGGGGCGCGGCGAGCAGCGACTGCAGGGTGGCCATGGGCGTTTCCGGATCCAGCCAGGCCGCCTGACCCGCGGCATCGAGGATCAGCGGCCGACGCTGGCTCATCGCCGGCTGAGTCACCACCGCCGTGCTTAGCCAGACCTGCTCCTGCACCGGGTAGGCTTCCCAGATCCCCGCGAAAAACAGCGACGACCCCTCTCCCGGCGTCAGCCAGAACGGCCGTTTGCGCACATTGCCCCGCCATTCGTAGAAGCCGTTGGCCGGAATCAGGCAGCGGCGCAGGCGCAGGGCCTCGCGAAACATCGGCTGTTCGGCCACCGTCTCGGCACGCGCATGGGCCGGGGTCCGCGACAGGTCGGTCAACCACGGCGGAGTCAGCCCCCAGCGTGCCTTGGCCAGAGTCGAGCGCTCACCTTCGCGGCGCTGGATCAGCACCGAGTCACCCGGCGATATGTTCCATTGCGCCTGCTGGCCTTCGGGAAAGCCCTCCTGCGCAGCGAAACCGGGTGACCAGCGAAACAAGGCAAAACGTCCACACATCAGGAAAAAACTCTTGAGGGGTCTAGCACAGCAGAACCCCGGGAAAACTGTCGGGCTCCTCGCCCGACATGGGCAGCGCAGCATTGTACTCACCGATCAGCTGCCGTGCGTAATCGGCCTGCTCGTCGGCCACCAGCAAACCCAGCAGGCCCATGGCAGGCAGATCGCCCATCCCGCCGACCAGATCCCGCCCTGCCAGATGCGCACCCACCCCTTCGTTTTCCAGCATGCCCAGAAGCATCTGTGCCTCCAGCAGGCTGGCGGGCTCGTAAATGCGCTGCATCACTCGTTCTCGCTGCGCACGTGCAGCGACCAGTCTTCGCCATCGGTCTGCAGGGCGAAGACGATGGGGCGGCAGCACACCGGGCAGTCTTCTATATAGTCCTGATCGCCAGCGGACAGATCGAGCACGGCTTCGGCCGGCTCGCCGCAATAGGGGCAATCGTAATCTTGGGTTTCCAGCATCGCGGCCTCCACGGCTCACTTGTGCGTATAATCGTCACTCTGTTTGCAGGCCGTTGGCTACATGGGCCCCTACCCTTTGCCCACAACCTTGCGCCTGTACCTTTACCTTAGCCGTTTCCAACAAGAGAGCATGATGGGCGAATTCGATGCCATCCGACCGTACGACGACGCTGAAGTACCTGCCGTTCTGGCACGGTTGCTCAGCGACCCGGCATTCCTGGATATCCTCACCCACTTCCGCTTCCCGCGTCAGGCCAAGACCTTTGGCTGGCTGCTCAAGCCACTGATCGCGCGGCGTCTGCGCCGCGAGTTCAAGGATGTCACCAACGTGGCGACCTTGCAGGACAAGGTCGAGTTCTACGTCGACCACACCATCGACCGCGCCACGGACGGTGTGACCTACACCGGCGTCGAGCAGTTCAAGTCCGGCAGCGCGTATCTGTTCCTGGCCAACCATCGCGATATCGTCATGGATCCGGCGTTCGTCAACTACGCGGTGTATCACGCCGGGCTGCCGACGCCGCGCATCGCCATTGGCGACAATCTGCTACAGAAGCCCTTCGTCAGCGACCTGATGCGCCTGAACAAGAGCTTCATCGTCCATCGCTCGCTGGTCGGGCGCCGGGAAAAACTGGCGTCCTACCAACTGCTGTCCGCCTACATCAACCACTCGATCCGCAACGACGTGGCCTCGATCTGGATAGCCCAGGCCGAGGGCCGGGCCAAGGACGGTGACGACCGTACCGATTCGGCGATCCTCAAGATGTTCCACATGAGCCGCAAGGACGAGCCCTTCGGCGAAACGATCAAGGCGCTGAACCTGACACCGGTGTCGATCAGCTACGAATACGACCCCTGTGACCAGGCCAAGGCGCGCGAGCTGTACATTCGCGCCACCAAGGGCGCCTACAACAAGGCGCCCGGCGAAGACGACGTCAGCATTGCCCAGGGCATCACCGGCTACAAGGGCCGGGTGCACATCAACTTCGCACCGCCCATCACCGAGCTGTTCGAAGACACCAAGCAGCTGGCCACGGAAATCGATCTGCAGATCCTGGGCGGCTATCGCCTGTTCCCGGTGCACTACCTGGCCTATGCGCAGTGGGCCGATGCCGACCCTGAACTGCAGGTACCTGCGGCCGCCGATGTGTTTCCCGCCGCCGAACTGGAAAAGGCCCGCGCCGAATGGCTGCGCCGGCTGCGCGAATGCCCGGTGGAGCAACGACCATTCCTGGTGCTGCAATACGCCACGCCGGTGCGCAACCAGTACCGGGTCAAGGCGGGACTGCCGCTTTAGGGTCGACCCGTGCAAGGGGCGTAACGGGACGGTCATGGGGCCGTAACGCCCCTTTCACACAAAGCAGGCATCGTGTTGCACCCTTACCCAACACGCTTTGGATGCCCGTCATGCTGCACGCCCTGAACCAGGATCGCCTCTACCACATTGCCGCCAGCGACGAGCAGGAAGCCCTGATCGACGCCTTGGCCTTCAATGTCCAGGATCGACAGTGGCTGGTGTACTGCGCGCTCGGCGGTCATCAGCATGGCGACTGGCCGGAGCTGGACCTGGGCACCGGCATCAGCCTGCTCGATTT
This sequence comes from Pseudomonas sp. PS01301, assembly GCF_029960215.1. Lineage (NCBI taxonomy): Bacteria > Pseudomonadati > Pseudomonadota > Gammaproteobacteria > Pseudomonadales > Pseudomonadaceae > Pseudomonas > Pseudomonas sp. PS01301. Next base: position 122,051 of record NZ_JASCPM010000011.1, read on the forward strand.
TCACATGCGCGCTGCCTGAACGCTGCACCCGATAAAACCGGACCCCAAAAAAAGCCCGCGATGAACGCGGGCTTTTTCATGCCTGGCCGACGCTGTCAGAAATTGCGCTGGGACAGGGTCTGGCCGATGGTGGCGTCCTTGAACACGCGGGTCAGTGCGTCGCTGAGGACGTCGCTGACCAGCTTGGTGTTGGTTTCCTGATTCGGCGCCATGCCGAAGCGCTGGTTCAGCGAAGCGCCGTAGCGGCCGCTGTAGTGGCGACCACCGTTGGTGACGTCGGCCTTGAAGGTGGCGCCGATGTTGGCTTCGGTGACGTACATCTTGTCCTTGGGCGACTGGTACTTGAGTTCGGCCAGGGTGATGGTCAGCGTCGGCGCGCTGCCGTTGTTCGCAGTGGGCGTGAAGCCCAGCAGGCGAACGGCTGCTTCGGCCTGGGCCTGCAGCTTGGGCAATACGTCGTTGGGGGCCACGCTCACCGCGCTGGTTTCCGGATACAGGCCACCACGGGTGCCCAGGGTGGGCGAAGGTCGGCCATCGACGACGCGCACGGCCACGGCCTGGCCCTGGCCGACGGCGGCGAACTGCGAGGTCAGGCGCGGCTGCGGGCTGAGTTGTTGCGGGCTGTTGGCACAACCGACCAACGTCAGACTGGTCACAGTGATCATGGTGAACAACAGGCGGTGCAACATGCGCATCTCTCCGGCAACGGGCAGTGAATAAGCCGGGAGTATAGCGGGGCCTGCAGGCAATGGACCAGCCATGAAACATGCGCATGCAACGGCGATGCGCGGCGTGTCATCAGCCTGTCACCGTCCTTGGGCAATATCGGCTCCACAGTCCACCGCACGGAGAAACACTCATGGGTTTTCTCAAGTCTCTGTTCCGGGCCAGCCAGCCCTACCGCTGCTACGTCGCGCTCGACCGGCAGGGTCTGTGCCGCGCCTTCAAACAGTGCCAACTGCCCCCCAGCGGCGACGGTTGGGTCGAGGTTGGCGATATTCGCCCACAATGGTTGGGCCAGCCATTGCCCGCCCACGCCCGCGTCAGCGCCCATGCCACGGGGGCTGGCGGCATTCGAGCCGTGCATGCCTGACTGCCCGGTCACCAAAAGCCTGTAAATAACGATCAACTCGCCACGTTTCATCGCTATAATCTTCCCCCGATTATAAGGACGTCTCCTGATCGGGCCTCGCATCACCGCCAACGCACTCGTCTTGGCTTCCGCACCGCCCACAGAGAGCCGCCCACGCAGGTCACGCGCTGGCGTTTCCATTTGCTTGCGCCACCCCTGCCGCTGCCGGTTTCCCAAGCAGCCTTCTTGAGGTTCACGACTCCAAAAGAGCGTGAAAAAACGGGTTTCACAACTTCACAAGAGTGTGGCGAGCAAATGAAAAGTCTTGGATCTGTACCAGCACTATCTGCGTCCCGAACAGCCCAACGAGGAAGGATCGAACGCTTCGCGTGAAGGGTTTCGGTCGCTGAGCGCGCGTATCGACCGGGTTGCATGAACCTTGGTCCTATGGCGCTGGCGGGCCAGACGTGAGTTCATGGGCCATGCCCGACGAACCCGTCGGCACAGGCCATTCAGCGATGCAGTTGCGAAGTTTCGGACATGGCGACCCAGGCCTGCACAGACGTACCAGGGTCCCATGCTGTCAATGGGTGCTGAAGATTTTGGAGACGCGTTAAATGGCGCAAAACGAAGCAGTCGACGTGGTATTGGTAGGGGCCGGCATCATGAGTGCCACCTTGGCCGTACTGCTCAAGGAACTCGACCCGGCATTGAAGCTGGAAGTCGTCGAGCTCATGGATTCCGGTGCCGCGGAAAGCTCCAACCCGTGGAACAACGCCGGTACCGGCCACGCCGGTCTGTGTGAGCTCAACTACACGCCGCAAGCCGCCGATGGCTCCATCGATATCAAGAAAGCCGTGCAGATCAACACCCAGTTCGAGGTGTCCAAGCAGTTCTGGGCCTACCTGAGCAAGAAGAGCAGCTTCGGTTCGGCGCGCTCGTTCATCAGTCCGGTACCGCACCTGAGCTATGTCGAGGGTGACAAGGGTGTGGCCTTCCTCAAGAAGCGCTATGAACTGCTCAAGACCCATCACGCCTTCGCGGACATGGAATACACCGAAGACAAGGCGAAGATGGCCGAATGGATGCCGTTGATGATGCCCGGTCGGCCTGCCGACCAGCACATCAGCGCCACCCGTGTGATGGGCGGCACCGACGTCAACTTCGGCGCCCTGACCAACAAGCTTCTGGCCCACCTGGCCAGTGCGCCGGGCGCGCAGGTCAAGTACTGCAAGAAAGTCACCGGCCTTGCCCGCACGGGCAGTGGCTGGACGGTCACCGTCAAGGACGTCAACAGTGGCAACACTCGCGAGATCGATGCCAAATTCGTGTTCCTGGGCGCCGGTGGTGCGGCGTTGCCGCTGCTGCAGATGTCCGGTATCGAGGAAGGCAAGGGCTTCGGCGGGTTCCCGGTAAGCGGCCAGTGGCTGCGCTGCGACAATCCCGAGGTGGTCAAGCGGCACCAGGCCAAGGTCTACAGCCAGGCCGCCGTGGGCTCGCCGCCCATGTCGGTGCCGCACCTGGACACTCGCGTGGTCGATGGCAACAAGTCGCTGCTGTTCGGGCCGTACGCGGGCTTCACCACCAAGTTCCTCAAGCATGGCTCGTTCCTCGACCTGCCCCTCTCGGTACGCGCGGCCAACATCGGCCCGATGCTGGCCGTGGCACGGGACAACATGGACCTGACCAAGTACCTGATGAGCGAAGTACGTCAGTCCATGGAGCAGCGTCTGGAATCGTTGCGTCGCTTCTACCCCGAAGCCCGTGCCGAGGATTGGCGCCTGGAAGTGGCTGGCCAGCGCGTGCAGATCATCAAGAAGGATCCGAAGAAAGGCGGCGTGCTGCAATTCGGTACCGAGCTGGTGTCCGCAGCCGATGGCTCGCTGGCGGCGCTGCTTGGGGCCTCGCCAGGCGCTTCGGTGACCGTGTCGATCATGCTCGACCTGCTGGAGCGCTGCTTCCCCGAGCAGACGCGCTCACCGGCCTGGGCGACCAAGCTGGCGGAAATCTTCCCGGCGCGCGAAAAGGTGCTGGCAGTGGATGCCGAGGTTTATCGTCGTGTCAGCCATGACAGCGACGTGGCGCTCGAACTCACCGAGAAAACCGACGGCGTGCAGTATTACGCCTGAGCCCCGGCGTGTTCCCCCCGACGCATCGCGCATACCGCCGACGCGGCTTGCGCCGCTGCTACATGGAACCGCGCCGCCCCTGTAGCAGCGGCGCGAGC
>NZ_JASCPM010000120.1:0-533 GCF_029960215.1 Pseudomonas sp. PS01301
CGCAGCGGTGCAAGCCGCGTCCGGCCTTGACGCGGTTTTCCAGATACACCGCACGCACCGCCGACGCGGCTCGCGCCGCTGCTACAGAAACACTGCGATCCCCTGTAGCAGCGGCGCAAGCCGCGTCCGGTCTCATCGCGGTCTTCCAGATACACCGCACGCACCGCCGACGCGGCTCGCGCCGCTGCTACAGAAACACTGCGATCCCCTGTAGCAGCGGCGCAAGCCGCGTCCGGCCTCATCGCAGTCTTCCAGATACACCGCATGCACCGCCGACGCGGCTCGCGCCGCTGCTACAGAAACACTGCGATCCCCTGTAGCAGCGGCGCAAGCCGCGTCCGGCCTTGACGCGGTTTTCCAGATACACCGCACGCACCGCCGACGCGGCTCTCGCCGCTGCTACAGAAACATTGCGATCCCCTGTAGCAGCGGCGCAAGCCGCGTCCGGCCTCATCGCGGTCTTCCAGATACACCGCATGCACCGCCGACGCGGCTCGCGCCGCTGCTACAGAAACACTGCGATCCCCTGTAGC
>NZ_JASCPM010000121.1:0-481 GCF_029960215.1 Pseudomonas sp. PS01301
GCGGCTCGCGCCGCTGCTACAGCAGTACCGCGATCCCTGTAGCAGCGGCGCAAGCCGCGTCGGCGGACAAGGTGATCTGTCTGATACCCCGCGGTGAAGCCTGACGCGGCTCGCGCCGCTGCTACAGCAGTACCGCGATCCCTGTAGCAGCGGCGCAAGCCGCGTCGGCGGCCAAGGTGATCTGTCTGATACCCCGCGGTGAAGCCTGACGCGGCTCGCGCCGCTGCTACAGGAACACCACGCCCCTCTGTAGCAGCGGCGCAAGCCGCGTCGGCGGACATGGTGATCTGTCTGATACCCCGCGGTGAAACCTGACGCGGCTCGCGCCGCTGCTACACAATCACCGCAACCCCTGTAGCAGCGGCGCAAGCCGCGTCGGCGGACAAGGTGATCTGTCTGATACCCCGCGGTGAAGCCTGACGCGGCTCGCGCCGCTGCTACAGCAGTACCGCGATCCCTGTAGCCGCGGCGCAAGCCGCGT
>NZ_JASCPM010000122.1:0-463 GCF_029960215.1 Pseudomonas sp. PS01301
AGCACGCGGACGTACCACAGCTTGGCTTCGTTCAAGGCGTCCGGGGTCAACTGGCGGTAGGCGCTGTCGCCGCGGTCGATCAGGTTCTTGATGAAGTGGTTGTACACGGCCTTGCGGTAGTGCACCGGGTTGTCGCTGGCGATGCCGTCCGGATCGATCGGCGCGCGGGTGGAGCGTTCGCGGCTGATTTCGTCCACCAGCGGGCGCACGTTCCAGTAGTCCGGGCGGCCGCTGCTGTCGCTGCGACGAGTCGGATCGAAGATGAAACTGAGCCAGTACTCGGCGTCGCTGAACTGCTGCTCGCTGTTGAGGCGATGGCTGATCAGGAACGGCAGGTGGAAGAACAGCTCCCAGAAGTAGAGGCCGTTGGCGCCCTTGAAGTCCATGAACGGCTGATTGCCGGACTCGGCCAATGCCGGCTCGGGTAGGTGCTGGGTTTCCCAGGACAGCAGGTTTTCCAGGG
>NZ_JASCPM010000123.1:0-370 GCF_029960215.1 Pseudomonas sp. PS01301
ACTTCAAGGCGCGGAATCTGGAAGTCCAACGTGCGGGGGACAGTCGTTTCCACAATGTCGGAATGGTAGACAAGCCCCTCATGGACCCATCTGACCATAACCGTATAGGTGGCTTGCGGATCCGCCTGGAAAGCACCGGTGCTGATTCGTGCTCTGACCGTGATGTAGCGGGCGGTGTGCACCGTAGCAAAATCCAGCGTCCAATCAGGTGCTTCCAATACCTCAGGCGGTGCCAACAAGATCCCAGTCGACCTCACTGTATAAATTTTCGGGGTAAAGACAACTGCAGCCGCCTCGTTGGTGCCTCCTGCCACATCCACTTTCAAAGTCAGGGTCAGCGAGCTGGCATCCCTTAGATCTTTCAATTCGC
>NZ_JASCPM010000124.1:0-360 GCF_029960215.1 Pseudomonas sp. PS01301
GTCTTCAGACACGCTGAACGCGTTGGAAGGCGGAACTCGGTGGTGATAGTGCAGCGTAACCCGGCCTTCCTGAGGAAACACGACGGGCATCAAGTAGAAGGTAACGATGCCAGTTACCTCATGCTCGGGGCGCACGACCTCGACAGCCACGGGGGTATCATCCAGGTACAGGGTGAGTTCATCGCCTTGCAGCATGTTGGCTTGCAGCACCACTTGCACGGCCACAGGCGTCCTGGGGTTGTGCAGGTCACTTTTGTTCAGGCCGTTATGCACGAGCAGCGATGGGACCTGGGGGGCAGGCAGGGTGGGTGTGCCGGGATGATAGGGCGCAGCACCGAAGACGCTGATGGCGGGAGACTG
>NZ_JASCPM010000125.1:0-347 GCF_029960215.1 Pseudomonas sp. PS01301
CCAGTCGACCTCACTGTATAAATTTTCGGGGTAAAGACAACTGCAGCCGCCTCGTTGGTGCCTCCTGCCACATCCACTTTCAAAGTCAGGGTCAGCGAGCTGGCATCCCTTAGATCTTTCAATTCGCCAGCGGGCACTGTAAACGTCTGGCTCCCTGCACTCACCCAATCCGGATCGACGATGCTGGGCGGGCCCATCAGTTGTTTGTGGTAAGGGCTGCCATCCTGCCGGGTACCCGACAATGTCAGCCACACCGACTGTCGTTGCGCAATCAACGGCCATTGACCAACACGTACGGTGGCATCGCCGGTGAGGCTGTCAACGTCGAGCTCAGGTCCAGCGCCGCT
>NZ_JASCPM010000126.1:0-341 GCF_029960215.1 Pseudomonas sp. PS01301
GGCAGAGCCCGCTCCCACATGAGGATGTGACACTATTCATTGTGGGAGCGGGCTCTGCCCGCGAAGAGGCCCTCACTGACACACCGCATACAAAAAAGACGACCCTAGGGTCGCCTTTCTGCATCAAGCCCGAGGTGTCGAACCTGGGCAAGGGCGAGCGCGTGGAAGAAGTGGCGCGGATGCTGGGCGGGATCGATTTGACCAAAGAATCATTGGCGCATGCCAAGAAGATGGTGGTCACGGCCAAGGGGTGATGGTGGCAGGTCCGGCCTCTTCGCGGGCAGAGCCCGCTCCCACAATACTGCAATGCAACCCTGCTCCATGTGGGAGCGGGCTCTGCC
>NZ_JASCPM010000127.1:0-336 GCF_029960215.1 Pseudomonas sp. PS01301
CGCATTCGATCACTGCCAAGGCGCGCTATGGCACAGGGCTGGTGTCCGCGTCGCGCACGTTCAACGTCAAGTCCAGGACGCAGCCCGTCATTGTCAGCGTGCAGGATTCGCAAGGCGAAGTCAGTCACGGCGGCAGCACGTTCGATACCCGTGTGACGCTTTCGGGCACCGCCCCAGGCAGTCAGCTGGTGATGATCTACGACGCTCAGAACTCCAAGGGCATCGCCGCGGTGAGCGCCAGTGGAAACTGGAGTTTGGGTCTGACGGGGCTTGCAACAGGTGCTCACTCGTTGACGGCCCATGCGCTCCAGGGGACCGGGGAAACCTCTGAGCCGC
>NZ_JASCPM010000128.1:0-324 GCF_029960215.1 Pseudomonas sp. PS01301
GCACTGTGTCCTACGTCGTCGGCAACGACGTGTACAAAGGCGCCGACAGCGTCAGCACCGCCATCACTGGCGTGACCGGCGGCAACTACGAGCAACTGGCTCCGAACACCACTCCAGTCGTGACCCAGGTCAGCGACAGCAATGATGTCACCAACGTCGTACTGACCGCACAAACGCCAGCAGGCGGTGTGGCTGAAAACGGCACCATCGTCTACACCGCCACCGTCGGCGCACCTGTCACTGAATCGCCGGTGGTTGTGACCCTGTCGAACAACCAGACCATCACCATTCCGGTAGGTCAGACGTCGGGCACTGTGTCCTACG
>NZ_JASCPM010000129.1:0-319 GCF_029960215.1 Pseudomonas sp. PS01301
TCAGGAAGCAAGCTTCCTTCAACCGCTCGACTTGCATGTGTTAGGCCTGCCGCCAGCGTTCAATCTGAGCCATGATCAAACTCTTCAGTTCAATACTGCAATCGGGTTTTGAGAAAACCCTATAAACCTGGCTCAGCAATCGCAAACTCGAACCCGAAGGATCGAGGTAACTCTTTGATTTCTCGTGGAGTTGTTGTGATGCTGATAATCTTGTTGACTAACAGTCTTAACTCACAAGCACCCACACGAATTGCTTGATTCAATTGTTAAAGAGCGGTGGGTTGATTCTTTCGTCTCAACCGAGGCGCGCATTCTACGC